>NZ_CALIED010000058.1:0-30836 GCF_938022135.1 uncultured Psychrobacillus sp. | reverse complement strand
ACTGGCTATCCCCAAACAATAAAAACTAAATCCATGCACGTATTTTCAAAAATCATTGCAGTTGCAGACGTTTTTCATGCCATGACTTCGGAAAGGTTATATAGGAAAAAACAGTCACCATTTAAAGTAATGGAAATGATTTTACATGATGACTTTGGTAAATTTGATTTAGCGGTTGTTAAGACACTATTATCAGGATTAGCTAATTTTTCTATTGGAAGTAAGGTCAAGTTGAACAATGGATCTATTGCTGAAATTGTTTTTATTGATCCAAGTTCTCAAACCAGGCCACTAGTTAAGGTAGTAGATAATGAACAAATAATTAATTTAGGGATAAATCGGGAGTTATATATAGAGGAAATCTTATAATGATAGAAAAAGTTTACTAATTTAATCAGGTAAGCTTCTTCTATTTTAAGTAGACAACCAAAGAATTGGGCGAAGTATTTTATTTATTTTAAAATAGCTCTTGCAATTACTTGTGATACTAGATATAATAACTAAGTCGACAAGGAAGTTAAAAATAATTGTTGACATCGTAACAAGTAAGTGTTATACTTACAAAGTCGCTTTCGCGGTCGTGGCGGAATGGCAGACGCGCTAGGTTGAGGGCCTAGTGGGGGTTAACCCCGTGGAGGTTCAAGTCCTCTCGGCCGCACCAAGCATTGTCTCTTACTAAGCGCCCGTAGCTCAATTGGATAGAGCGTCTGACTACGGATCAGAAGGTTGTGGGTTCGACTCCTGCCGGGCGCGCCATATAACGGGAAGTAGCTCAGCTTGGTAGAGCACTTGGTTTGGGACCAAGGGGTCGCAGGTTCGAATCCTGTCTTCCCGACCAGTTATTAAAATAGTTTTGGGGCCTTAGCTCAGCTGGGAGAGCGCCTGCCTTGCACGCAGGAGGTCAGCGGTTCGATCCCGCTAGGCTCCATTTTAATTCTAATGTGTGTATACTTTACTCTTTTCATTCAATTGAAAAGAGTTTTTTTGTGTTTAAAATATATAACAAAATAACTTCGACATTCCGATATAAATAGAAAAAGAGAAGAGGTTGTGAGAGGAAATGGAAAGCTTAATCCTTGGGGACGTTACATTAAGATTATTAACGAAAAGCGATATACCGTTACTGTGGGAGCTGTATGAGCCTAGTGTATTTGAATATATGTTACATACGGTAGAAAGTGAAGAACAGCTAGGAGATTGGCTGCAGGCAGGCATTGATCAAATGCAAATTCAACAAACCGCAATTGTTTATGTAGTGGAACATACAGATACAAAAAAAATAATGGGTACGACTAGGATTTACGGGATAGATCAAGTTAACGGTGCTTGTGAAATTGGCTCTACTTTTTACGGGAAAGCTTATCAGAGAACTCATGTAAATACGACCTGTAAGTTCTTGATGCTCCAGCATTGCTTTGAGACGCTGGGGATGATTCGTGTACAGTTTAAAACTGACGAGTTAAACTTACCGTCACAGCGAGCTATTGAAAGAATTGGGGGCATCAAGGAAGGCGTATTAAGGAACGAACGTGTGAGATCCAACGGGACCGTCAGAAACGCGGTTTTATATTCGATTGTAAATGAAGAATGGGCAGAAACAAAAAAATATCTTCAGTTATTAATGAATAAATATACATGAAAATGCTGAGTTGAGCCAACTGCCTTTAAGGAATTACAATAAGTGTATGAACTAAAGGGGGTATAAAAAAATGAATAAATTAAATCTAACAATTATAGGGGTTCCTATGGATCTTGGTCAAAATAGACGTGGGGTAGATATGGGACCAAGTGCAATTCGTTATGCAGGAGTAGTGGAACGCTTAACTGACCTTGGTCATACGGTGAAGGATGAAGGGGATATTTTAATCAGTCAGATTAGAAAAGAAGAGTCCTCTACAACCTTAAGAAATTTAGAGCAGGTGATTGAGGCTAATACAGCTCTTGCCAATAAAGTGCATGCGGTCGTAGAGGCAGGGGATTTTCCTCTTGTCCTAGGTGGAGATCATAGTATAGCGATCGGTACATTAGCAGGTCTTTCTGATCAATATGAAAATCTAGGGGTTATCTGGTACGATGCTCATGCTGACTTAAACACTGCTGAAACTTCTCCATCGGGGAATATTCACGGTATGCCATTAGCCGTAAGCATAGGCTTAGGTCACAAGGATTTAGTGAACATACGTGAATTTGCACCGAAGATTAAACCTGAGAATATAGTTATAATTGGCGCCCGTTCTGTTGACCCGGGAGAGAGAGAACTAATTAGAGAAAAAGGCATTAAAGTTTTCTCCATGCATGAAATAGATAAGCTAGGGATGACCGAGGTTATGAATCAAACGATAACTTACTTCCTGGAACGTAAAGTGGATGGTGTGCATTTGTCTCTTGACTTAGATGGATTAGATCCGCTATATACACCTGGAGTTGGAACGCCGGTACCAGGAGGTATAAGCTATCGTGAAAGTCATTTAGCTATGGAAATGCTTTATTCCTCTCATTTAATTTCATCTGCTGAATTTGTAGAGGTAAATCCTATTCTCGATGAGAAAAATAAAACAGCTGATACTGCAGTCGCACTTATGGGGTCATTATTTGGAGAAAGCTTAATATAATAGTTTTATTAGTATTTTAGGAAAAGCAGGCTAATTGTCAGCTTTTTCTTTTTTTTTAACAACACAACACAGGAAATATTTGATAAAATTAAAATAATATAAAAAAATGAAACCTGTTGAATCCTTCTTACGTATAGGTAGAGACAGCCGCATAGAGCGGAGGGGAAATCAGACGATGGATGCGATAGTTAACAAAAGAATAAAACAAGTACTAAAAGGAGATAAAGACG
The DNA here is from genome assembly GCF_938022135.1 of uncultured Psychrobacillus sp. Taxonomy (NCBI): domain Bacteria; kingdom Bacillati; phylum Bacillota; class Bacilli; order Caryophanales; family Bacillaceae; genus Psychrobacillus; species uncultured Psychrobacillus sp. The sequence continues at coordinate 27,994 of NZ_CALIED010000058.1, read as the reverse complement.
CATTCGCGGAGATTGTCGACCTTTACCAAAATAGGCTTTTCCAAGTTTGCTATAGAATGCTTGGCAATCGTCACGAAGCTGAAGATATAGCTCAAGAGGCATTTGTCCGGGCCTATATAAATATTCATACGTTCGATCAGAAAAGAAAATTTTCTACATGGCTATACCGTATAGCTACGAATTTATGTATTGATCGTATACGTAAAAAAAAGCCTGACTATTATTTAGATGCAGAAGTGAAGGGTACGGAAGGTCTTGACATGTATTCTCAAATAGCTGCCTCTGATGAACTTCCAGAGGAAGAGTTGATGAAACTAGAGCTACAAGATAGAATTCAATATGAGATCAGCCGTCTTCCAGATAAGTATCGATCTGCTATAGTGCTTAAATACATGGAGGAACTATCCTTGCAAGAAATAAGTGAAATTTTAGACCTCCCATTAGGCACAGTAAAAACAAGAATACATCGAGGTCGGGAAGCGCTTAGAAAACAATTAAGTAAACAACCGAATCTTTAATAGGAGGAATCATGATGAGTGCGTGTCCAGAACGAATTGTTCACTATATGCATGAATATCTAGATGGTGAAATTAGTCGTGAACACGAGCTGGAGCTCAAGTCACACTTGCAATCGTGCCAAGAGTGTCGCAATCATATGCATGAGTTAAGCGATGTAGTAGCCTTTGTAAAAGGAGCAGCTCATGTAGAGGCACCAAATGATTTTACTCTATCAGTTATGTCTAGACTTCCAAAAGAAAAATCACATACTGGTGTAAGCAGATGGTTTAGACAGCATCCTGTTCTTACGGCAGCAGCTATGTTTATGTTGTTAATGAGTAGTGCACTTTTCTCTAATTATAATAACGATCAACAATTCTCATTTACAAAGCAAGAGAACGTTATTGTCGAGGGAGAAACAGTTATAATCCCTGAGGGACAAGTCGTTAAGGGAGATTTAATAGTTAAGAATGGCGATGTACGCGTTGATGGAGAGTTGGATGGAAATTTAACAGTAATTAATGGGTCCGTTATTGACGGTTCTAAATATATGGCTTCCACAGCTAATGTTACAGGTAAAACAGAGGAAATTAACAAAGCATTCGATTGGCTATGGTATACCATAAAGGACACTGCTAAGGAAATTACCTCTTTCTTTAAAAGCGATAAGACTGAAGAATAAAAATAAAAATAAATACCCCGAGAAACACATATATTATCCTATCTTTTTAAAAAAGGAGTCTATCCAGGAACCTGGATAGACTTTTTGCGTTAGTATTAGAACGAGAAATCTATACTTCAAATATGTTATACTTACTTTATATGGATTCGCGAGAAAAAGTGGGGGATGCCCAATGTCGTTTATGGAACAATTTACAGACTTGATGCCAGTGAACGTAATCGTCAATATATTAGACGTTTTGTTCGTATGGTTCGTTATATATAAATTAATTACTCTTATTAAAGGTACAAAAGCAGTTCAATTATTAAAAGGTATCTTTGTCATCGTTATTGCAAAAGTAGTAACTGATTTTCTAGGTTTAGATACACTTGGCTGGATGTTAAATCAAGTTATCACATATGGTTTCTTAGCAATTATTATCATTTTCCAACCTGAGATCAGAAGAGCACTTGAACAAATAGGTAGGGGGAAATTGTTTTCCAGAAGTTCTCTACAAGAGGAAGAAGAGCAGACTCGTCTAATCGAAGCAATGACCAAGTCTGTTAGCTATATGGCAAAGCGTCGAATTGGTGCTTTAATTTCCATCGAACGAGAGACTGGATTGACAGAATATATTGAGACGGGAATACCTTTAAATGCCCACTTAACTTCTGAGTTAATGATTAATATTTTTATTCCAAATACGCCACTACATGATGGGGCGGTTATTGTTCAAAAAAATAAGATTGTTTCTGCTGGCTGTTACTTACCGCTTTCTGAAAGTCCTTTTATCTCGAAAGAGCTTGGAACAAGGCATAGAGCTGCAATAGGGCTTAGTGAGGTCACAGATGCTATTACAATTGTAGTTTCAGAGGAAACAGGAGCAGTAAGCCTTACTTCTAACGGAGACCTACATCGAAATCTTTCAATGGATGAATTTAAAAATCATTTAACAAGACTTTGGTTTGGTCCAACTGAGGAGCAAGTGACACCTTCTAAGTGGCGATGGAGGGGGAAACAAAATGGATAAAATGATGAATAATCCGTGGCTTTTGCGAATTATTACACTTACCTTTGCCATATTGCTGTTTGTTTCCGTTAAATCGGATTTGGAATCTGATCATCAGAACTCTAGCAACAACGCAATTGACGTATTAAGGGATGTTCCAGTAGAAGTCTATTATGATGATGAAAATTTAGTCGTCACTGGAGTCCCAGATACGGTAGATGTAAATATACAAGGCCCTGCAAACTTTGTGACTTCGGCAAAGATTATGAAGGACTACAAGCTGTTTGTAGACTTAAGAGAACTTCCCATGGGCGAACATAGAGTTGCTATATCACAGGAAAATTTCTCAGAAAAATTAAAAGTCCGAACAGACCCCGTATATGTGAATGTAGTAATTGAAGAAAAAATCACCCAGGAATTCCGGGTAGATCTTGACATGAATGAAAGCCTGTTAGCAGAGAATTATGTCATGACTTCTTCTGTAGAACCTCGAACAGTAAACGTAACAGGAGCAAAAAGTGTTATACAATCTATAGGCTATGTAAAAGCAACCATTTCGAGCGAAAAAGGCATAGATAAGTCCTTTGAGCAAGAAGCTAGCGTTAGAGTGCTTGATTTGGATCTTAATAAGCTTGATGTCTCTGTCGAGCCGAGAACTGTAAATGTTAAAGTGACGGTTGAAGAATACAGTAAAGAAGTACCTATCTCGATTTCGAAAAAAGGAACTCCAAAGGAAGGTTTAACTATTAATGCGCTATCAACAGCGACTCAAAAGGTGCGGGTATATGGTCCTAGGTCAGTTCTTGATAAAATTGATAGGTTGAATGTCGATGTGGATGTGAGTAAAATTGAAGACACTGGGACAATCAGCGTTAAAATGGTTGTGCCTGAGGGAGTCACAAAATTATCTCAAGATAAAATTGATATAAAAGCAGATGTTACAAGCGCAGCACCCCCTTCCACTGGTACGGATGAAGCAGAGAAGGAAGATGAGGACACAGCTGCAGCTGATGAGATAACAGAGAAATCCTTTGCAGAAATGAAGATAGCTGTAAAAGGATTACCAGAACAGCTAGCTAGTAGCTTTGAAACACCTACTGATGGAATAATTTCTGTTGTTGCCAAAGGAACTCCAGATGCCCTGAAAGATATTCAGTCAGGGGACATTTCTATCTACGTAGATGCACAAAATATAGAAGTTGGTGAAAGAATTCTTCCTATTCAAATTGATGGTCCTTCTAACGTAGAATGGCAAACATCTGAATCCGAAGCAAAATTAATGATAAAAGACGCATAAAAGCAGGATAACAGGTAATTAAGGAGAGAAGATTAATGGGAAAATATTTTGGTACAGACGGAGTAAGAGGTGTAGCAAACGAGGAATTAACACCGGAATTAGCATTTAAATTAGGTCGCTTTGGTGGATATATTTTAACAAAAGATACTAAAGAGCGAGCAAAGGTACTCATTGGACGGGATACACGTATTTCTGGACATATGCTAGAGGGCGCGCTTGTTGCAGGTCTTTTATCTGTCGGAGTGGAAGTAATGCGATTAGGTGTTATTAGTACACCGGGAGTAGCTTATCTTACACGTGTAATGAGCGCAGATGCTGGTGTAATGATTTCTGCTTCCCATAACCCCGTGGAAGATAACGGTATCAAATTCTTTGGTTCAGATGGGTTTAAGCTTACCGATGAGCAAGAAGAACAAATCGAGCAGTTGCTTGATGCAGAGAAGGATGAATTGCCAAGACCAACAGGTGGTGGTGTCGGATCCGTATCCGATTACTTCGAAGGCGGTCAAAAATACATTCAATATCTTAAGCAATCAATTGATGAAGACTTCGTAGGCATTCATGTAGCCTTAGACTGTGCGAATGGTGCAACATCTTCCTTAGGTACTCATGTATTTGCTGACTTAGATGCCGACCTTTCGACAATGGGAGTTTCGCCTAACGGCTTGAATATAAACGATGGTGTAGGGTCTACACATCCAGAAGGCTTAGCTAAATTTGTTCTTGAAAAGGGAGCAAATGTTGGATTAGCATTTGATGGTGATGGAGATAGAATTATCGCAGTAGATGAAAAAGGGAACATCGTTGATGGCGACCAAATCATGTATATCTGTGCAAAGTATCTTAATTCCCAAGGACGATTAAACAACAAGACCGTTGTTTCTACTGTTATGAGTAACATGGGCTTCTATAAAGCACTTGAGGCGAATGATATGACAAGTGTAAAAACTTCTGTTGGAGATCGTTATGTTGTAGAAGAAATGAAGAAGAATGGCTACAACCTAGGTGGAGAACAATCTGGTCATATTATCTTCCTAGATTACAATACTACAGGTGATGGTTTGTTAACCGGCTTACAGCTTGTAAACATTATGAAGGTATCAGGGAAGAAACTTTCTGAGCTAGCAGCTGAAATGAAAGTCTTTCCTCAAAAGCTAGTAAATGTACGCGTGACTGATAAGCATGCTGTTACTGAGAATGATAAAGTAGCTGCAATCATTAGTGAAGTGGAGACAGAAATGGCTGGTAACGGACGTGTGTTAGTTCGTCCTTCAGGAACAGAACCATTAGTTCGCGTAATGGTAGAGGCTTCTACCGTAGAAGACTGTGAGAAATATGTGAATCGTATAGTTGAAGTAGTAAAAGCAGAAATGGGATTAGTAGACTAAAGATATAATGTAACCCTGACCGTAGAAATACGGTCAGGGTTTTTTATAGTAAAAAGGGAACCTTAAAAAGCTCTTCTTTCTATTTTTCATGAAAAATGTTTAATCTAGCTAGTATAGTGGAATTATAAGAGAGAACAAACAATTGAGGAGTGAGGAAATGGCTAAAGTAGCAACATTAATCACAAACATGTTTGAGGACTCGGAATATGCAAAACCGGCACAAGCATTAAACGAAGCTGGACACGAGGTATTCGCTATTGAACAAGAAGCTGGGAAACAAGTAACCGGTAAAAATGGTGAAGTAAATGTAACGATTGACTATGGTATTGACGATGTGAAGCCAGAAGAATTTGATGCATTATTCATTCCTGGTGGATTTTCTCCCGATATTTTAAGAGCAGATGATCGTTTCGTACAATTTGCTAAATACTTTATGGATGCTAAAAAACCTGTATTTGCGATCTGTCATGGACCTCAGCTTTTAATTACTGCAAAAACACTAAATGGTCGAGATGCAACTGGATATAAATCTATTCAAGTAGATTTAGAAAATGCAGGCGTTAAGTTCCATGACGAAGAAGTTTTCGTTTGTCAAAAACAATTAGTTACTAGTCGTACACCAGACGACATTCCAGCGTTCAACCGTGAAATCGTTAAACTGTTGGCTTAAAAGTAAAATGAATGAGGGCACCCTGCAAGGGTGTCTTTTTTTGTGTTTATGTTAACATATATATTGCTTTTTATTTCGATAATAGTAATATATTGTTTAATTCTTTACATTATGTCTATATAATGTTATTTTTGCTTTCTAAAGTAAAGCTAATAATTTATGATAGAAATGAGGGGTGTGAAAAAATGGGAATAGATGCGATAGACAAACGAATCCTAGAACTCTTAACAGCTAATGGCCGATTATCATATGTAGATATTGGGAAAGAGTTAAATTTATCTAGGGTTGCTGTGAGAGAGCGGGTACATCAACTACAGAAAGAAGGAGTTATTGAAAGATTTACTGTAGTGATTAATTCGGAAAAAGTAGGCAAAGGGGTATCGGGCTTTTTTGAAGTGGATTGTGAACCTTCATCGTTGGTGGAAGTCGCAGAGAAACTAGCAAACAATCCAAGTGTTGCGAGTTGCTACCAAATGACAGGACCTTCCACATTACATATGCATGTGTTAGTTGACGACTTCCTTAGCTTAGAAAAATTCATCAACGAAGAGTTATATGCATTAGAAGGTATTACTAGAGTTGAAAGCCATATTTTATTAAGAAGATTTAAAAGTCGTAGTGGCTTAAAGTTATAAAAGGCATCCCTATGAGGATGCCTTTTTGCATGGACAAAAAGAATGAAAGCGTTTACTTTGAATGGAAAAAAAATATAAAACATAAAGTAATAATATAGGAGATTTTTTATTCAAAAAGTAATATAAAATTATTTTTTTAGTCTAAATGTAAAGAAAATATCAAATAAATAAATTTATTTGAAAATTCGTATAGATTTTTATTAATTGTTGTATTATAATCAAAATTATTAAAATTCAAACATTTGTTAATCAAAAGTCATAAAAAGATTAACAAATGTAGAAAAGGTTGGTGGGATTTTGGTTTCTTTAATTGTAAGGCGTGGGATGCAGCTTCTTTTCTTGCTTTTTGGTATATCATTTCTAGTGTTTTCCTCCATGTACATTGCACCTGGGGATCCTGCCACAATGGTAGGTGGACCGACAGCGACCGAGTCTGATTTGGAATCAATAAGAGAGAACTTAGGATTAAATGATCCTTTCTTAGTTCAGTATGGCCGATATGTTAAAAATGCGGTTCAAGGAGACTTTGGCTATTCCTATCAATCTAAACAATCTGTTTCAGAGGCGATAGCTGTTCGGCTACCGAACACTTTTAAGCTGGCAATTGCGAGTATGATAGTCGCCATCATAATAGGTGTAGTGGCGGGATTGATATCAGCATTAAAACAAAATTCATGGCTTGATGTAACTTCAACTACGTTTGCACTTGCCGGGATATCCATACCAAACTTTTGGTTAGGTGCATTGTTAATATTGGTATTTGCTGTAAATCTACAATGGCTACCAGTAGGTGGATTATCAGCACACTTTTACACAGCAGAGGGTTTTAAACAAATGATCCTTCCTGCAATTACGTTAGGCACTAGTGCAGCAGCAATGATTGCGAGAATGACGAGATCGTCAGTGCTCGAGGTTGCTAAGGCCGACTATGTAAGAACGGCCAGAGCAAAAGGTGTGAAAGAACGATCAGTCATTTGGGTACATACTCTAAAAAATGCAATGATTCCAGTAGTTACTGTGATTGGCGTTAACTTTGGTGGTTTACTCGGAGGAACAATTATCACGGAAAAAGTATTTGCGATTAACGGTGTTGGAAGGTTGATGGTAGACGCTATCGCACAAAGGGACTTCCCGATGGTGCAAGCTTCCGTTTTATTAGTAGCCACGTTATTTGTAGTCGTGAATCTCATCGTGGATATTGTCTACACATTCATCGATCCAAGGATAAGCTATGACTAAGAAGGAGGGATCATATGTCGAACACTATTTCAATTAACAATAATCTTCCAACTGCAACCAAAAAGAAAGATAAGGTTTACGTTACGACGATAAAACGCCTCTTAAAAAATAAACTAGCAGTAATTGGTCTTGCTATTATTTTGGGGCTAATCTTCATAGCGGTATTTGCTCCCTCCTTAGCCACACATGATCCATCAAAACAAAATCTAGTAGCCAGTGAACTCCCTATCTTTTCAGAAGGCCATTGGTTGGGGACAGATAATTATGGTAGAGACGTTTGGTCTCGTATTGTTTATGGGTCGAGAATTTCTCTGTTGGTGGGCATTGCAGCTGTTAGCCTAGGGTTGCTTGGTGGAATAACGCTTGGTTTGCTCGGAGGCTATTATAAAAAACTCGATGGAATCATTATGAGAATAGTAGATTTGCTGTTTTCCTTCCCGGGTATTCTACTAGCTATGCTAATCATTGCTATATTAGGTACCAGCCTGGTTAACGTAGCAATAGCGATTAGTATCTGGTCCATACCAAGCTGTGCTCGCATAGTGAGAGGATCAGTACTTTCTATAAAACAAAAAGAATATATTATGGCTTTAAAATCATTAGGTGCTTCTGATTTAAGGATTATGATTCGTCATATTCTTCCTAACGCTATGGCACCAATCATCGTGTTTGCCACAATGAGAATGGGAACAGCAATCCTTTCAACAGCCTCTCTTAGTTACTTAGGATTGGGGGCACAGCCTCCTACACCAGAATGGGGGGCAATGATTGCACAAGGGCAAAGCTATATGTGGACGTCACCTCATTTAACAATTATTCCTGGGATAGCAATTATGTTAACTGTATTTGCCTTTAACGTATTAGGAGACGGATTACGAGATGCATTAGATCCAAATATGGACATCCAATAAAAAATAGAAAATAGGGGGAATATGAAAATGAAGAAAAAATGGTTATTTATTTTATTATTTGTTGTATCAGTCGTTCTAGCAGCTTGTTCTGGAGGAGGGTCCTCATCAGCTCCAAAAGAAAACGGAGGCTCAGGAAGTGATATTAGTGGAGATACCTTTACCTATGCTACTACAACTGATGCGGTCGGCTTGTCTCCAACCATGACAAATGATTCTCCTTCAGCAAATGTAATTGAACAAGTATATGAGACACTTTTTCAGCGCAACTCAGAAACATTAGAGATTGAACCTAAATTAGCAGAATCCTATGAGAATCCAGATGAAAATACATGGATCTTTAAACTAAGAGAAGGTATACAGTTCCATGATGGAACTCCATTTAACGCAGAAGCGGTTAAATATACGTTTGACAAATTACGTGACCCAGCAACAGGAGCACCACGTGCATCTCTTTTAGAATCAGTGGAAGAAATTACAGTCGAAGATGAAAACACTGTTAAAATTACAACGAAATATCCATACGGGGCATTCTTAGCAGCACTTTCTCATTCAAATGCAGCAATCATAAGCCCAACTGCTGACCAGAAGCAAGATTTGATGAAAGATCCTGTAGGTACAGGACCATTTAAATTTGTTAGTTGGACTCCAGGTGACAAATTGGAACTAGAAGCGAACGAGGAATATTGGGGAGGAGCACCCGACTTAAAGAAAGTTGTGTTCAAGGTAGTTCCTGAGATTTCTACTGCCATTTCGATGCTTCAAACAGGCGAGGTTCAATTTATCGATAACCTACCAACAGAGCAAATCAATCGTTTAGAATCGATGGACAGTATTGATATTCAAAAAATTGACGGATCTCCAGTCTATTATTTTGCATTTAACCATCTAAGAGAAAGAAACCAAGACCCTGAATTCCGAGAAGCAGTAGCTTCTGCAATAGATCGTGATGCATTTGTTTCTAAATTGAACGGTTTAGGTGTAAGAAGTGATAGTGTAATTGGACCAAAAGTATTTGGATATGATGAGTCTGCTGATAAGGCAGGAACTCCTTATGATATAGAGCATGCAAAAGAATTAGTAGGGAAAAATGGATATGGTGATCAACCACTTAAATTGTTAACAGCTAACCGTGCTAATACAACTTTAATGGCTGAAATTGTGCAAGCTCAATTAACAGAAGCAGGGTTCAAAGTTGAAATTGAGTCTATGGAATGGGCTACTTATTTAGATTCAGCTCGTGCAGGGGAATATGACTTAACTTTCTTAAGCTGGTCAAATGTTACTGGAGACGGTTCTGAATTATTTTATCCTAACTTCCATAGTGATAATGTAGGTGCGTCTAATCGTGCACAATATAGTAATCCAGCATTTGATGACTTAGTAATGCAGTCACGCACTACAGTTGACCAAGAAGAACGTGCGAAGTTACTTAACCAAGCAAATAAATTAATGCTAGACGAGAATGCAGTGGTAGTTATGTATCACGGAGTTGTTACATCTGCTTTGGATAACAAATACACAGGATTGGAACTCGATTCTACTGGTAAATGGTCATTAAAAAATGTAACTGGAAAGTAGGTATATTCGATGAGGGAGACATTATTAGAAGTGAACAATTTAGTAACTGAATTTCGCACAGCAGACGGAAATGTTCAAGCTGTGCGAGATGTCTCCTTTTCTGTTTCAAAAGGAGAAACATTGTGTATTGTAGGTGAGTCTGGCTGTGGCAAGAGTATTACATCCTTGTCGGTCATTGGTCTTTTGCCAAGCAACGGTAAAATAGCGGCAGGTCAAGTAAAGTATGAGGGAAAAGAAATACAAAATCTTTCATATGAAGAATTGAGAAAGATGCGTGGTAATAAGATATCAATGATTTTTCAAGAGCCGATGACTGCTCTTAATCCCGTATTAACGGTGGGATACCAGTTGAGAGAACCTTTAATGCTTCATCATGGACTATCCAAATCAGTGGCACACAAACAAGGTATCGATCTGTTAAACCAAGTAGGAATCCCTTATCCAGAAAAACGGATGAGTCAATATCCTCATGAGCTGAGTGGTGGGATGAGACAACGGGTTATGATTGCCATTGCTCTATCATGTCACCCAGGTTTACTCATTGCAGATGAACCAACAACCGCATTAGATGTTACAATCCAGGCTCAAATTTTGGACCTAATCAATGAGTTGAAGACAAAGTTAAATATGGGCATTATGCTTATTACGCATGATATGGGAGTAGTAGCGGAGGTAGCGGATAAGGTGATGGTGATGTATGCAGGGAAGAAGGTTGAAGAGGGTATGGTGGAGGATATCTTCAACAATCCAAAACACCCGTACACACAAGGTCTTTTGAACTCCGTGCCAAATGTAGACGATCCTGAATTTGAATTAGAGCCCATTCCCGGCTCTCTTCCAAGCTTGCATGAGGACATTCAAGGATGTAGATTTCATCCTCGCTGTAAATTTGCAACCGCAAAGTGTAGTGTACTTGCTCCAACAGAGGTAACTGATGAGCGTGGACATACAGTAAGTTGCTGGTTATATGAAGAGGAAGAGGAGGAAGTAAAAAATGGTCATCTCGTCACCCAAAACTGATCAGAAGGTCCTCCTTGAATTAAATGGAGTTAAAAAGTACTTTCCTATAAAAGGTGGAATTTTAAAGAGAGTTCAAGGGCATGTCCAGGCAGTTCAAGAAGTAAATCTTAAGCTTTACGAAGGAGAAAGCCTAGGGGTAGTTGGAGAATCCGGCTGTGGCAAGTCCACTTTAGGTAGAGCTATCTTAGGACTAGAGGAACTAACGGATGGAAAAGTAATATTTAAGGAGCAGGAAATTCAAAACCTTAAGAGAAAAGAGAAGTTAAAGTTCGTTAAGGAAATGCAGATGATTTTCCAAGATCCTTTTGCTTCCCTAAACCCTAGACAGAGAATTGGGCACGCATTAGAGGAAGTCTTTGTGATGCATACGAACTTATCCAAAGTAGAGCGACGCAAAGCTGTGGTGGAACTCTTAAATGAAGTTGGGCTAAAGGAAGAGCATTATGAGCGTTACCCTCATGAATTTAGTGGGGGGCAGCGCCAAAGGATTGGAATAGCTAGAGCTATAGCTTTAAATCCATCCTTTGTCATCTGTGATGAAGCAGTTTCTGCTCTAGACGTTTCCGTTCAAGCACAAGTTCTTAAGCTATTAAAAACATTACAGGAAAAATACGGTCTTTCGTATTTGTTCATCTCACATGACCTGGGGGTAGTTCGTTATTTTTGTGATCGAGTGCTAGTCATGTATTTAGGAAATACGGTAGAGCTTGGTACAGTGGAGGATTTATTTAAAAATCCGACGCATCCTTATACTCAGGCATTGTTGTCTGCGATTCCACGCCCTTCGGTAAATCGGAATATGAAGCGTATTCGACTTCAAGGAGATCTACCTAACCCGGCGAATCCTCCAACAGGTTGTCCATTCCATACGCGCTGCCCGATAGCCCAAGATATTTGTAAAAAGGATAAGCCAGCATGGGAACAAATAGAAGAAGGACACTTTGCTGCTTGTCACTTTGCAGGGACAAAAATTATATAAAGGGGAATTACATCATGGATTACTTATATCACCCATTTCCAGGTAAGAGAAATACCGTTTTTGCTAAAAAAGGTATGGTTGCAACATCACAACCTTTAGCAGCACAGGCAGGCTTAGATATATTAAAAAAGGGTGGGAATGCCATTGATGCGGCTATTGCCACTGCTGCTGCACTAACTGTGGTGGAGCCAACCTCCAACGGAATCGGTGGAGATGCTTTTGCTTTAGTCTGGACAAAAGGAAAACTTCATGGGTTGAATGCATCAGGTCCTGCACCACAATCTATTTCGGCTGAGAAGCTACGAGCACAGGGCTTAGAGAAGATGCCTGTGCATGGAGTAGTGCCAATAACAGTGCCAGGAGTCCCTGCTGCATGGGCAGCCTTATCAGAAAGGTTTGGCAAATTACCGTTAAAAGAAGTACTAGAGCCTGCAATACAATATGCGGAGGAGGGTTATCCTCTGTCCCCAATTTTAGGGAAGTATTGGAAGATAGCATACAAAAAGTTTAAAGCGAGCTTTACGACAGAGGAATTCAACGCATGGTTTGAAACATTTGCTCCAGATGGTCGCCCTCCAGAAATAGGAGAGGTGTGGAAGTCTCCAGGCCATGCAAGCACGCTTCGTGCTATAGGAGAAACAAATGCAAAAGCTTTTTATGAAGGAGATCTTGCTGAACAAATAGATGGATTTATGAGAAAGCATGGGGGATATCTGTCTAAAAGTGACCTACAATCCTATCAGCCTCAGTGGGTAGACCCAATTTCTGTGAACTACCGTGGCTATGATGTTTGGGAGATTCCTCCAAACGGTCAGGGTATGGTCGCTTTGATGGCCCTTAATGTATTTAATAAGCTAGATAAGCCCGAGTGGCAAAGTGTTCATACGCTACATCAACAAATTGAATCGATGAAGCTAGCCTTTACGGATGGCCAGGCATTTATAACGGAGCCTGATGAAATGCCAGTAAGTGTCGAGCATTTATTGTCCGAGGAATATGCAGAAAAGCGTAAAGCGGTAATCCAAGACGAAGCTACAGATCCCGAACCTTATGAATTACCAAAAGGGGGAACTGTCTATTTGGCAACTGCTGATGAGGAAGGAAATATGGTTTCTTTTATACAAAGTAACTATATGGGCTTCGGTTCTGGTGTTGTCATTCCAGGCACAGGTATTGCATTGCAAAACAGAGGACATGATTTCTCTTTAGATGAATCACATCCTAATGTATTAAAGCCAGGCAAAAGAACTTATCATACGATTATTCCAGGCTTCTTAACGAAAGACGGAGAAGCTGTCGGGCCTTTCGGTGTAATGGGAGGTTATATGCAACCACAGGGGCATTTCCAGGTTGTAACAAACACTGTAGATTATTTGTTAAATCCTCAAGCAACACTTGATATGCCTCGTTGGCAGTGGATTAAGGGGAAAACAGTGCATGTCGAGCCTGAGCTCCCTAATTATTTGGTACAAAGCTTAGTAAGAAAAGGACATGATATTCAAGTCGCTACTGATGGCGGCAGCTTTGGACGTGGGCAAATCATTTGGAGAAACCCAGATACGGGGGTCCTTCAAGGAGGCACTGAATCAAGAACAGATGGGGCAATTGCGGCGTGGTAGAAAAACAGTCTTTGAAGGGTGGCCCTGTACGTCCTAAGCCAGTACTTCAAAGAGATATAAGCCTAGCATTTTTCCGAATCGGGATGCTAGGGTTTGGCGGGGGACCTTCCTCGATACCTCTATTTCATCGGGAAGTCGTTAAGAAGTATGAATGGATGGATGAGGAGGAATTCGGTGATACATTAGCATTGGCAAATACGATGCCAGGGCCGATAGCAACTAAGATGGCTGGGTACATTGGTTATCGAATAGCCGGTATTTGGGGGTGTGTTAATGCTCTCCTTGCTTCCGTCATTCCAACAGTTGTGCTTATGGTCCTTCTTCTAGGCTTTCTCCAGTCTTTTAAGGATTCCCCAAGAGTGCAGGGTATGACTGCTGCAGTTATACCTGTAGTGGCAGTAATGCTTGCATTAATGACCTGGGATTTTATTAAAAAGTCTGGAGAAACCTTTGGATGGTGGAAGGCCTGTTTGCTGATAGCAGTAGCTGCATTGCTTATGGAGCTCTTATATATACATCCAGCATTCATCATATTGACCTGTATGGCAATTGCCTTTTTTCCTCTATTGAAAAGGAGGGGGGGTAAATGATTTACTGGCAATTGTTTCTAGCGTTTTTTATACCTGGCATATTAGGGTATGGTGGAGGACCTGCCTCTATTCCGTTGGTAGAGCATGAGGTAGTAGAAAACTACGAGTGGATGACGACTCAGGAATTTAGTGAGGTAGTAGCCCTCGGTAACTCCTTGCCTGGACCTATTGCAACAAAGATGGCTGGCTATATTGGATATGCAGAGGGAGGAATATTAGGAGCAGTGATTGCTCTCTTTGCGACAGTTGCACCTTCCTTGATCCTTATGATTAGTATGATGGCTATTCTATTAAAATATAAAGAGGCAACGGAAGTTAAAAACCTTACAAAACTCATAAGACCAGTAATCGCAGTGTTGTTAGGTGTGATGACTCTTCAGTTTGCGCAGGAGTCATTAGATGGAGTTGGTTTATTGTCTACGCTTATTTTAATAGTAGGAAGCTATTTGCTGTTAGAGAAGGTAAAGTTACACCCTGCGTTTGTTATTATTCTAGCACTTGTTTACGGAGCAGTTTTAGTATGAGTAAAAGAGACCAGAGTTAAGATGGGTCTCTTTCTCTATTTAGTGGTCTCTTAGCACTTTGTACCTTGCCGTTTCGATTGACTCGCATATACTGAGAAGATATAATGATGGAGTTGCATTATATTAAAATATTGCTAACCGCGTAGAAAGGTAGGAAAGTTAACGCGTAAAAGAAGGAAAACAATTATAGCGCCTGAGCTGAAGAAATTGGACGAAACGAATCTTCAGCAGACGAGGTGGAGGTTATCGAAATTTCGGCGGATACCTCCCGACCGTATTTGCCCGGTTGTAATTCTTTTTCTCAAACCATTCAAGTGATTGAATGACAAATGAAAAAGAAGGCATTCTTAGCTTAATAGGTATGTGTATGTGAAGATGTTTAGGATAGGCGTTAAAGTGGTATCACATAGATTATGTGTTTTCCAACTAACGACGTATGCTAAGGCTTCTTTTTAGCATGCTTATTTTGACATGAATGATGACGGAGGAATATATATTATGTGTGGAATTGTAGGATATATCGGTGAAAACGATGCTAAAGAAATTTTATTAAAAGGCTTAGAAAAATTAGAGTACCGCGGTTATGATTCAGCGGGAATTGCAGTTTTAAATGAAGATGGAGTAATGGTTTTCAAGGAAAAAGGACGTATCGCAGATTTGCGCGAAGCTGTAGACGGTGATGTAAGTGCTAGCCTAGGAATTGGTCATACTCGCTGGGCGACTCACGGAGTTCCAAACCAAGAAAACGCTCATCCTCATCAAAGTACAACGAAACGTTTTACGCTTGTGCATAATGGCGTAATCGAAAACTATCATTTATTAAAAAAGGCTTATTTGGCTGATGTTCCAATGGCTTCTGATACAGATACAGAGGTAATCGTACAGTTAATCGAACGCTTCTCAAAAGACGGTCTATCAACTGTTGATGCACTAAGAAAAACATTGCACTTGATCCATGGTTCTTATGCAATCGCATTGATCGATAACGAAGATGAAAACACGATCTATGTAGCGAAAAACAAATCACCACTATTAGTAGGTGTGGGAGAAGGATTTAACGTCGTTGCATCTGATGCAATGGCGATGCTACAAGTAACAGAGCATTACGTGGAGCTTCATGACCAAGAAATCGTTATCGTGCGTCAGGAATCTGTAGAGATTCAAACGCTTGATGGTAAAAAGGTAGAACGTGCTCCTTACAAAGCAGAGCTAGATATGAGTGACATTGAAAAAGGGACTTACCCTCACTATATGTTAAAAGAAATCGATGAGCAGCCAACTGTTCTTCGTAAAATTATACAAGCGTATCAAAACAAGCAAGATGAGCTTACAATCGACTCTGCCATTTTAGATGCACTAAAAGATGCGGATCGTCTATATATCATTGCAGCGGGAACTAGCTACCACGCTGGTTTGATCGGTAAAGAATATTTCGAGAAAATTGCTGGTATCCCAGTAGAGGTTCATATCTCAAGTGAGTTTGGTTATAACATGCCACTTCTATCGGAAAAGCCTTTATTCATGTTCATCACGCAATCTGGAGAAACAGCAGATAGCCGCCAAGTATTAGTGAAAATCAAAGAAAAAGGGTATCCAACACTGACTGTAACTAATGTACCTGGATCTACACTTTCTCGTGAAGCGGATCATACATTATTACTGCATGCTGGTCCTGAAATTGCTGTAGCTTCTACAAAAGCTTATGTTGCACAGGTAGCAGTGCTAATGGTCACGGCATCTGTATTCGCCAAATCACAAGGCAAAGAGCTAGACTTTGATGTCGTACAAGAGCTTGGAATTGTTGCAAATGCGGTTCAAGCAATAGTAGATACTAAAGAAGAACTAGAAGAAATTGCAACAGAATACCTTTCTACTACAAGAAACGCTTTCTTTATCGGAAGAAACGTGGACTATTATATTAGCTTAGAGGGTGCTCTAAAGCTAAAAGAAATCTCTTATATCCAAGCAGAAGGATTTGCAGGAGGAGAACTTAAGCACGGTACAATCGCACTTATTGAAGACGGCACACCTGTCATTGCATTAGCAACCCAACAGGCGGTAAGCTTAAATGTTCGTGGAAACGTGAAAGAGGTAGTTGCTCGTGGAGCAAACCCTTGTATCATTGCAATGGAGGGCTTCGAGGAAGAAGATGACCGCTATGTACTTCCAAAGGTACACGAATTGTTCGCACCACTAGTGGCTGTTATTCCCTTACAGTTAATCAGTTACTATGCAGCGCTTCACAGAGACTGTGACGTAGATAAACCTAGAAATCTAGCAAAATCCGTTACAGTTGAGTAAGCTTGCTCCTATGTAAGTGAATGATCAAAAAGAGGATAAATCAGTAGAAAATCTTATACTAATTTTAATAAATCGAGATACGTACTTGTGGTACGCTGTCTCGGTTTTTTTGTTAAGAAAACATGGATTAGTAGGTAGAGTTTTTCTATCGTAGCTTTATCTACAAAGCTGTTCTTATAAAGATTACCTAAATAGATTTTAATTATAAATATAGAAAAGACGTATTAATTATTGCTATAGTCAGCCTATCTACAACGTAATAGAGGTCATATTATAAACTATCTGAATTTAAAGGAGGCAACTAAAATAGGTAGCAATAGAAGACGTCGAAAACAAAAACCTATCCAGAAACATAACTCACAGATGAATGAAATGAGGAAAAAAATAGTTCTGTAAATCATTTAGAAAACAATTATAGTGAGGCTTCGATAAATAGAGGTTCTAGCTCTATCGCCCATAAAAGTAGAGAGTCTATCCAACAGGGTCATAGGAATGGAGATTATAATACTTCTAAAAAGGACTCCTGTGGATGTAGAGGTAGAAGAAGAGCTGGAAGAGTTATAGCTGGTCCTCAAGGCCCCACTGGCCCCACAGGACCAGCAGGACCAAGAGGATTAAGAGGGCTAACTGGTCCAGTTGGTATAGGAGCAACAGGTCCAACCGGAGCCACAGGGGGAGCGATAGGCACAGAATTCGATCCGGCAGCTGCACCTAGCTATCAAGCGGGACAGCTAATTTTCTTTAATGGTAGTTTATATCGAGTAAATGTTAATTCACCTACTGGAATCCCAGGAGAAGATTACATATTATTAACTGGTGGTGGAGCTCGAGCAACTGGAGTTACCGGAGCAACAGGAACCACTGGAGCCACTGGAGCCACAGGAGTAACCGGAGCTGGTTTAGCAGAATCCGGATATGTTTACAACTTGGCTACTCAACCTGGAGCTTTAGGGGCAGATGTAGCTTTTGATACAAATGGATTACTTACATCTGGAATTACTCATACAGCAGGTGAAGAAGGGATTACAGTTACGACTCCAGGTGATTATGAGATTACTTTCTTTACGACAACCAATGAACCTAGCCAATTTGAATTGTTTGTAAATGATACGGCAATACCGGGGACACTATATGGTTCCGGATCTGGTGTTGTACAAAACAATGGATTTGTAATAGTAACCCTGGCAGCTGGCGATGTAATAACACTAAGAAATAGTTCTAGTACTCCAGGAACAGTTACTTTAACACCTACAGGAGGCACAGGAACGAACGTAAACGCTTCTATAACTATTAAGAAACTAGATAGTTAAATAGAAAGACTCATTTCTTTAGGTCAGTGTCGATTAAGGTTAAAGTGTTTTTTATAAGGAAAACAGTATCTTTTTAAAAGGAAATATTGGAGTAAAGGTCTATATTCTAATTTATATATTAATCTGCCAAAATTGATTTGATTATATAAAAGTCGGTCCTCTGTAAAAGATAAATCCCCTCCTAATTAAATTCTTGTATAAAAAGGTTAATCAGATTTTACTGGTTAACCTTTTTTTTAATGAGAATTTTATTCCTGAATTTTAATACAGCCAATAACCATCGAGCTGTTGCCTACAGGTTGATTTTTTTAACTAAAGTTAACGATAAACCGTTTGAGGGTTAATCGTGTGATTAGTACAATGAAGGTAAGGATGAAGGAGATGAGTATGATGAGACTTACGATTAGTCAAATACTTATAAAAAAAAGAGAAGAAAAAGCAATTACACAAGATGTCCTAGCAAAATTTATAGGTGTTTCCAAAGCCTCTATATCCAAATGGGAAACGGGTAAAACTTATCCAGATATAACACTTCTGCCGAAGCTTGCATCATTTTATAATATAACGATTGACGAACTGATTGGTTATGCACCGCAGTTAACGAAGGATGAGATAAAGAAACAATATCACGAGCTTGCTACAAAATTTAGTAAACAGGATTTTGATTTAGTATACGAGGAAAGCCAAATTATAATTCAAAAGTATTATGCATGCTTTCCCTTCTTACTTCAAATGGGTGTTCTTTATTTGAATCATTATATGCTCGCGCCAACGGAGGAAAAACAACAAGCTATTTTAGAGGAGACAGCTCAGCTGTTTGTAAGGATTAAGCAAGAAAGTGATGATGTTTGGCTTAATAAACAGGCAAATTCGTTACAAGCAGTCATTTATTTATTATTAAAGAAACCTGAAGAAGTATTGTCTTTGTTAGGGGATACGTTACGCCCTGCTGTTGGCGATGAAATTGTACTATCTAATGCCTTTCAAATGATGGGTGATGTAGAGCAAGCAAAACGCACCTTACAAGTGAATATGTATCAAAGCTTATCAAGTCTAGCAGGAACTGCTCATTCATATATGTTATTAAATATTGACGATCAAGAGAAATTCGAAGAAATCATTCTGCGCATGGAAGGGATTACTTCTATTTTTGGATTAAAGGAATTGCATCCGAATATCGTGTTGCAGTTTTACTATGCAGCTGCCCAAGGATACGCAATGCAAGGGAATCGAGAGAAAACATTGTACTGGTTGGAAAGATATGTAGGGGTTTGCACGTCTAACATTTTTCCATTTACATTACATGGAGATAATTTTTTTACGTTAATTGATGACTGGCTTGAAAATTTAGATTTAGGTATTAATGCAGTGCGGGATGATGAAGTGATTAAAGAAAGTATGCTGCAAAGCGTATGCGCACAACCGGCCTTCGGTTTTATTCAAGAGGATCCTTTATATAAATTGCTTGTCGAAAATTTAAAATTTTCATTAGGAGGAAAAAAGTAAATGGAGAGCAACATGTCAACATTAATAGAATATTTACCATTTTTATTACCACTGATTATTATTCAGTTTGGATTGGCCATCTTTGCAGTAGTTCATGTAATAAAGCACCCGACATATAGGTTTGGAAACCAGGTGATGTGGATTATCGTAGTACTCTTCTTTCAATTTATTGGTCCTGTTATTTATTTCGTATTTGGACGGGGTGATAAATAAATGTCCATTGTTGAAGTGAAAGGACTGAAGAAGCAATTCGGAGAAAAAAAGGTAATTGATGATATTTCATTTACAGTTGAAGAGAATCGAGTCTTTGGCTTTCTTGGCAGAAATGGTTCAGGAAAAACGACTACAATGAAAATGTTATTAGGTTTACTACAACCAGATGAAGGTAGTTTAAATATTTGTGGAGAATTGGTTCGTTTCGGTGAGACGAAAACCAATAAATACATTGGATTTTTACCTGATGTTCCAATGTTTTATCCCTTTATGACTGCAAGAGAATACCTTCTATTATGTGGTCAAATTACTGGTTTGAAGCAACCATATACGAAGCAGAAAAGCGATGAATTGTTAGATCTTATTGGATTGGCTAACGAATCTGGTAGGATTAGTACTTATTCAAGAGGGATGAAGCAACGTCTAGGAATTGCGCAAGCACTTTTAAATGAGCCTAAATTATTAATTTGTGATGAACCGACCTCAGCATTGGATCCAATTGGTCGAAAACAGATACTAGACATCTTACATGAAGTAAAGCAGAAAACAACGGTTATTTTTTCAACACATGTATTATCTGATGTGGAACGTATTTGTGACGATATTGCTGTGTTACATGAAGGTAAAATTGTGATGGAGGGAGATCTACAAGCTATAAAAAGGCAATATCAATCTGATCAATTGTATATTCAATTTGGAACAGAGGATGATAAAAACAAATTTTGCGGATTATCAAGTATTCAAAATTTGTTGAATGATAGTAATTTTAAAGAGGAGAAAATGAGTCTGCAATTTAAACATACCCATTTTACAGAGCAATTAGTTTTGCAAGCATTCCAGGAAGCGCATGTTTTTCCGCAAAAGTTAGAAAAAATGGAGCAATCATTAGAAAATATATTTATGGATGTGGTTAAATGAAATCATTTCAAGCATTTATAAAAAAAGAATTAATGGAATCACATCGTACTTATAAATTGTGGATTATAGTCACTATTTTTTTAGGTCTTGGCATTATGAGCCCGCTAACTGCAAAATTAATGCCTGTATTATTTGAACAGTTTATGCCAGCAGGAGTAGTAATGGATATTCCAGAGCCAACTGCTCTCGACTCTTGGATACAGTTTTATAAAAATATTTCACAAATGGGTATTATTTTGTTCATTATTTTATTTAGCACCACATTATCCTCAGAGTTATCAAAAGGTACCCTTATCCTTATGTTAACAAAAGGACTTTCAAGAAAAACAGTTATCTGGTCAAAAGCCACAGCTATATCACTTATATGGACACTAAGCTATGCCCTTGCTTTTTGGACGACATTCGCATATACATCTTATTATTGGGATATGAGTACTGTTTCGCATTACTATTTTGCTGCTTTTTGTCTATGGTTATTTGGCATTTTAATGATTGCTGTATTTTTGTTTGGAAATGTCTTAGCAACATCAACATATATGCCGATGCTTTTTTCAGGAATTGTATTTGTAGCATTATTACTACTAAATATGTTTGAGAAAACAGAAGCATACAACCCGATCCGGCTAGCAACGAATAATGTAGAATTATTAACCGGTGCTATGGGAACAGAAGATTTTACAATGGTTATTTGGCTAACCGTTGTAAGTATTTTCATAATCCTTTTAAGTTCCATAGCTATTTTCAATAAAAAACAACTATAATAACAGGTTTATGGGTGCAAGTCCTACACAAACCTCTTTTACCCAGATTCTCTCTTTTCTCCAATAATTATTTTTTGATTATGTAATAAATTACCTTATCCATAATTTTTTTCTTACATAATCTATAAGTATCAGGAGGAGAGGAGGAATAGTAAATGTCTGGATATGAAAATCAAGGCGGAGGATCGGGTTACGGCAATAGCGGATCAGGTTTCGTACTGCTTGTAGTGTTATTTATCCTACTTATTATTGTGGGAGCATCATTCATTTATTAGTTAGTTAATACTAACTAAGTTTAAAAAGTAAATCCCATTCTTAACCTTCTCTAAAAAAATCGACTTTCTCTTCATTGAGTTAGTTGTTTTTTTTAGATGAAATCAAAAATATTACAAGAAAATAATAAACAAAAAGCCGATGTCCTTAAATAGCGAGGAACATCGGCTTTTAACTACCTAAACAAGCCTATAGCAGATCCTAATTGTCTCATCATGTTATATCCATTTTGTAAGGTAGTGGCGTGACCCGCAAGTGTGTTGATATGATTGGGCAGTCTTCCTAAAAAGCCTGGGGAAGAATTGTTGGAAGAAGGCTGGTTCCATCTATTATCAAAAGGTTGCCCAAATGGTTGTCCCTGATTAGGGGGACCAAACTGTTGCCCCTGATTAGGTGGTCCAAAAGGTTGCCCAAATGGTTGTCCTTGGTAAGGAGGTCCAAAAGGTTGCCCTTGGTAAGGAGGACCGAACTGTTGCCCTTGATAAGGAGGGCCAAACCCTTGTCTATAACCTGGAGGAAAGGATCTTCTTGGTACTGGTGAAAAAAGTGGCATGTACTCACCTCCTTACAGAGTAAACCTATTTATAATATATGACAAAAAGTAATATGAACTTAGACTTTTATTAGAATGATAAATGAGTTATTTTCTTAAGTCCCATCTAAAATGAACATGATTCATATTTATTTTTTTATATCTTACGTGTAATAATTTGTATATAATTAACTCATATAACTATATAAGGAAGTCGTTTATGGACATTTTACATTACATCACTATTCTATTAAGTTGGTTAATCATTTTTGTATTTATACTTAAAATAGCTAAGAAGAAGGAAATCTCATGGAAAAATTGGCGACTGTATGTAGTTTTACTGCTTGGCTTATTTTCCATAGATTATACCTTTTCTTTTTTAGAACGAAAAATTTCTATAGCCATTTTTCCGCTAGGCATGTGGATTTTATATATCTTTTTACACAAAAAAGAAGGAGCCTGGTTAAAGTACAGAACCTTTGCTTGGTTGGGTTTTTGGAGTAATTATTTGTTTTTAATGACGTATCTTTTTTCTTGGCCAATTTATTACTTGCTATATCCATCAGAAGATTTAGCAACCTATCTTAGTAATCCGGAAGAAGTAAGGGTTATTGCTATCCACCCAACTGCTAAAGAACAAAGTAAGGAAACGGGAGCACTTAAGAAAGAGTTACCTGAATTTAAGCGTGATGAATTTTTTACAGTGGAATGGTATAACGAAACCTATTTTAATAGTGATTCGACAAAAGCAAAAGAACGTTTTCCATACCTACTTGTAGATCACAAATCTAAGTGGGGAAGTGGGATAGAGTCAACTATCTATCTAGAAAAGGATGGTAAAGGGGTGCTAGTGTCTACTAGTAAAAACCAATACTATTTCCGTTCTGATCACTCCATTATAAAGGGGGGCAGCAATGATGAATAAGAAATGGATAGTTATAGTTTCCTTTGCTGTAGTCATTGGAGTGGGTATTCTTTTCTTTGTTAATCGAGAGCCAACACCCTTTTTGACCATGGAGGAGGTAACAGAAATACTAAATAGACAGGATATTAATAGTCCTGTGAAGGTATTAGATATAATAGATTTGGAAAAATCGTACCGTTTTGTTCCTTTTATAACGGAGAGTGGTCAGAGGGGAATTAGTTATTGGGCTTTTAATCATTTCGAATGGAAGTTAGTCGCCTACGAGTGGGATGATGATGTAAGGGTATGGAAGCTACGACCGAATGATCCCTCTAGTTATTACTTTGTCTGGCATTTTGAAGCGCAAGACGAAGTAACTCAGATGAATATACATTTATTACAGAACCGTTCGTATAGAGTGTCTGGAGATATTAGTATTTATACGCCAAGTATTCAGCTTCACAAAAATGTAAGCTTAATGAATAAAACATATGGAGTAATGCCTCTCCCAGAGGAATGGTATAAAATTATAACTGCTATTTCTTCTATCCAAGAAGATACTGTATTTGATTTTATGTCAAATCCACAGTCAACGTATTACTTTGGAAGACAGACACTAGATGAGCAGGGGCTTGATGCAAATTTAAAAAGAAATGAACGTAGCGCTAGTCAGTCAGGGCACTGGGTGGAAGAGCCGGATTATCAAATGGATTATGTAATAAGCATTTACGAAGAACAGCTAGAGCGTCCCTGATGAATAAATGAAATAGATCCACTTAAAGCAAATAAAGTAGCAAGTGTATAACTAATTAAAAGAGAGCTTATCCTGAACATTTTTTTCAGAATAAGCTCTTTTTTATATTTGTCGGGAAGAAAAAAGCTATTCTTAAAATGGACAAAGTTATGGAAGATATATCCTCATTCAGATTTTATTGTTTGATTATCTAAAAAGATGGGCTTATACTAACAAAGAATTCAAATTAAAGTACTCTAATTAAAGTACTTTGTTTGAAGTTTAATTAAAAGTAAATATTATTTGAAAGAAGGAAATTAAAACACATGAAGTTTACACAATTTTTGAAAACAAAGGGAGCTATCGCTTCCATTTTTATGGGGATATTTTATGCAGTTGCTATGCTGGGGATTTTTCTTCCAGGGTATACAGCGATCCCAGGTAACATCGATCAACTTCCAATAGCTCTAGTCAATGAGGATGCCGGTGAATATGGCTCGGTGATTGCCGACCAATTAAAAGAAAGTTTACCATTTGAAGAGATTAAAACAGATTTGTCCAATAAGAATGCGTTAGAACAGCTAGAGAAAAATGAAGTAACTCTAGTAATTCACATTCCTGAAAATTTCTCGGCAAACATGCAGAACGGAGAAGTATCATCCAGTATTGACTTCACTGTTAACGAAGCGGGTGCAACAGTTGTTTCTTCCTCCATGACGTCTATTGTCACGGAGATAAACAATCAGTTAAGCGCTCAGTTTTCTCAGCAGACCGCAAAGGGAGTGTTAATGAACTTTAATGTTCCTGAAGACCAAGCTGCTGCAATGGCAGAAACGATTGAAACATCGTATGTTGGAAACGTAGTAACGATCAATGACATCCCGGATGGTATGCATAACAACATGCTTCCGATGTTCTTAACAATGGCAGGTTATGTAGGGGCAATGATTGCAGCAATGCAATTAGTAGCTTCCTTCAAGGAGAGCCGCGGAAAAGCGAGCAAAACTCGTTTATTCGTTTACGTGCAATTGACTGCATTAATGATTGCCGTACTTGCGGCTCTTGCAGCAATGGGGATTACCTATCTAGTAAATGAACCTAGTGGAGATTTATTTTTAGGTCTTTTTGGTCAGCAAGTTTTAAACTATATGGTAGCATTTAACTTTACGGCAATGTTTATATTCCTTGTTGGGGAGGGTGGTATGATTCTGAACATACCAGTCCTACTAGTACAGACCATTGCAAATGGAGCAACCATTACAAGAGACATGATGTATGGACCGTACGAGTGGGTAAGCTATATTTCCCCAATGTATTACTCTGTACAAGCATACTTTGCTAATATGTATGGAGGTATTAGCCCAACACCTTATGTATGGGGCATGATTGCGGTCGGTTTAGGAGCAATGTTAATAAATATGCTGCTTGTAGCCTTCGTCCATAAACCAGTTCCAATAGAAAGAGCTTCAATAAGCGAAACAAAGGAAGTTGTGAATAATACTGAAATTACTGCATGATTTTGCTACAATGAATATAATTCTGCCAAAGGAGCGGTACTATAATGGCAATTCAAATATATATATTGGGCAAATTAATGCAGGATAATAACTATCCATATAAGTTAAAAAAAGAGCTTTCAGAGCCAATTCCCCTAGATCAATTAGGGGGAGTAACAGAAAGTAAGCTATATTATCATTTTGAATCTTTGGTAAAACAAGGACTGATTGAACCGGTAGAAATTATTAAGGAGGAGCACCGACCTGATAAACAAGTATTTGCGATAACTGAGAAAGGTAAAGCTGCTTTACCACAAAAAATTTATCATATATTTGAGAATACAGATACAATTAGCGGAATGGTCATCGCTCTAGCAAATATAGAATATGTTGATCGCGAAAAAGTAATTAAGATACTTGAAAAGAAAATAACGCTTCTCAAGGAACGATGGAATAACATAAAAAACTTAGAAAACCAAGTAAAGTTAACAGAGGAGAAAGAACATTTAGTCAATTATCTTGGAGAATATTTTTCAGACAAGACTGATCATACCTCGCATTGGCTTGGGGAGTTAATTAGTCGTATTAAAAGAAATGAAATATAAGAGGGTTATTCAGCTAATTCCATAGCTGAATAACCCTTTTGTATTTAGAGTAGAATTCCATTTTATAGATTGGTTATAAAATTGAGTAAATATCGTGGGAAATTGTATAATGGGTATAATTGGAGGTGAAGTATTTGAAACTGTTTATTCAAGTGGTCATTGGTTTGATGTTGTTAATATTTTCTACAATTGCTTCTTGGTATGAGGGAAGTACATTGACAACGGCTATATGGGAGTGGAAGCATACAGCTATTTTTTCAAATTGGTTTAATGGGTCAGTAAACCAAACGAGCGACATTTTGACAATAGATTATTTTATATATGCAGCTAAATTCGCACCTGCCTATCCTCTAGCTATGCTATTAAGTGGAACGTATTTAATTATACTGATCGGCTACATATTATTTAGAGATAAAACAAAGCTATTTTCTTATTTTCTAACTTGTATTGGAATTGTCTTCTTAGTTCTTTGTAGTTTAGTGTCGGGTTCCCCAACGATAGGTCTAACCATATTTTTTTACAGTTCTCTTTCAATAGGAATTTTAGCGATTGGTGTAGCAATTATTTTTCTTGTTACCAACAAAAATAAGGGGATAACAACTTAAATTCCCTGTTCCATAAATAGTTAAATATTATAAGAGCTAAACCAGAAGCCGATACTTCACTAGTGTGGGCTTTTTTTCATTCATAATTTAATATGCCTTTAGTGAATCCATCCCGTTTACAAAACAATAAAGAGGATATATTATGTATATATGAATATATAAACATATATTAGTTTAAGGTTTTAATATAAATAGGGGGAAGGGGAGGAGTTATTATGTCGGATCACCATAATCACACACACAGTGCCAATAAAAAAGTATTGCTCGTTTCTTTTTTTATCATTTTCACCTATATGATTGTAGAGGCAATCGGGGGCTATTTGACCAACAGCTTGGCGCTTCTTTCAGATGCAGGACATATGCTAAGCGATGCCGTTTCTTTAGCAATTGCTTTGCTCGCATTTCGCTACGGTGAGAAAGCTGCAAATAGTAATAAAACATATGGCTATAAGCGTTTTGAAATTTTAGCAGCTGTGCTCAATGGACTAACGCTTATAGGAATCGCATTCTTTATCTTTTATGAGGCATTTATGCGATTTGCTAATCCACCAGAGGTTGCGACAACTGGAATGCTAATCATTAGTTCTGTTGGGTTAGCGGTTAATATTTTTGTAGCATGGTTCATGATGAGAGGTAGTGACACAGAAGACAACCTAAATATGCGAGGAGCTTACTTGCATGTTATTAGTGATATGCTAGGCTCAGTCGGAGCAATCATTGCTGCATTACTCATCATGTTCTTTGGATGGGGATGGGCGGATCCATTGGCTAGTGTGATTGTCGCTGCGCTTGTATTAAGAAGTGGATACTTTGTAACAAAGGCATCTCTCCATGTTCTAATGGAAGGTACCCCACAAAATGTAGACATAAATAACATTGTACAAACAATCGAACAAAACCCTGAAATCCAAAGTGTCCATGATTTGCACATCTGGTCTATAACCAGTGGCTTGAATGCACTATCCTGCCATGTGGTTGTGAAAAAGGAAATGACAATTGGTGAGGGTGAAAAACTCCTGCAAAAAGTAGAGCACGATTTAGCTCATCAAAGTATACAGCATGTGACTATTCAACTGGAAACAGAATCACATAAACATGATTCATCTATTTTATGTACAACAAAGGCAGAAGACACAGGAGCTCACCACCATCATCACCACTAACTAAAAGGCTATGTTAAAGGTTATGGTTGATTTAGGATGCAAAGAAATATTAAATC
>NZ_CALIED010000057.1:0-27087 GCF_938022135.1 uncultured Psychrobacillus sp. | reverse complement strand
GTTCTTTTTTTTTCAAGAGCCTGTAAAGTAATCATACAGGAATGCTCCAGCGGGAGGAGGGAGACAGATAAGACATCACAACCGCGCGCGTAAGCGACGGGTGATGGCTTATCGCTCCCCCGCGGAAAGCGTCCGCCGAAAGCGGAAATCAATTCTTTCCTCTTTAAAATGCAGATGATTTACATTTTTCTTTTTATTATTTCTGTTTTTCATCGCTCCCCCCGCGAAAAAGCGTCCGAGATATGAGCGAAAATCAATTCTACTGTATAGATTAAATAGCATAACATGCCCTTATTCTGGCCTAATTTTTCTTTAAAAATAGCAAAATAAAATTGATTCATATAAGCAGCAATCTAAGATTTAAAAATATCTTAAATTGCTGTCTTTTTATTGTTTAAAAAATGTTTAATTTACCCATACTTGATGTGTATAGACCTTTTGTCGAAAATCTTCTAAATTGCGATGATTTCTTCTACTTTTGTCAGTTGCAAAGGATTATAGAATTCTATGTGGAATTGCGTTTTATGAGGAGGCGATTTTATGAAACACGATGTTGAAAAAGTAGGAGACGAAATTGTTATTATTCGATTGAAAGGTGAGCTAGACCATCATAGCACGACAGAAATAAGAAATGAGATAGTACCAATGATTAAGAATGGCTCTATTAAGGTTCTTGTTTGGAATTTAAAAGATTTAAATTTCATGGATAGCTCAGGTATTGGACTCATTCTAGGTAGAATGCGAGAGTTAGCTCCAATTGATGGTCAAACCATCATCGTTAATCCATCACCAACTATGCGCAAAATTTTTCAGTTTGCAGGTTTAAGCCCATACATTTACAGCGAATCAGAAATTGAAATAATTTCAAAGTTAGGGGGAATAGTTTATGGACAATGAAATCACATTATCTTTTATTGCCAAAAGTGAGAATGAAGCATTAGCAAGAATGGTGATGTCCAGTTTTATATCTGCGATCGATCCAACAATTGAGGAGCTGTCAGAGTTTAAGACAGTTATCTCGGAAGCAGTAACTAATGCTATTGTGCACGGTTATGAAGAGGATGGCGTAGGAAAAATCGAAATACATGCACAACGTAGTGGAAGAGAGATAGTCGTTTCTATTGTAGATTATGGTCGTGGCATAAAAGATGTCACCCAGGCAAGAGAACCTTTATATACAACCAAGCCTGAGCAGGAACGTTCTGGTATGGGCTTTACTATAATGGAAAGCTTCAGTGATGATGTGGATATATACTCCATTCCTGATAGGGGGACAACCGTAACCATCACAAAGAAATTTGTACCAATTCAAGAATCAGTTAGGACCGTCTAATGATGAACAATAAGCCAACAATTTTACTGACCCAGGAGAAGATGAGAGAGCTAATAGCCCTGTCACAAGAGGGTGACAAGTTCGCCAGACAACAAATGATAGAAGGAAATACAAGATTGGTTTGGTCTATTGTTCAACGTTTTGCTTCTAGGGGGGCGGACCTAGAGGACTTATTTCAAATTGGATGTATTGGTCTTATGAAATCGGTCGATAAATTTGACTTGTCCTATGAAGTAAAGTTTTCAACGTATGCTGTTCCTATGATTATTGGAGAAATTCAGAGATTTCTTCGAGATGATGGAATGGTCAAAATTAGTCGTTCCATTAGGGAGCTGAACTTTAAAATTCGTCACGCAACGGATGACTTTCTTAAAACGCATGAGCGGCAGCCAACCATTTTGGAGCTAGCAAGTATTTTAGAAGTTTCTAGAGAGGATATAGTCATGGCGACCGACGCTCTTAGAGATCCAGCTTCCTTGCAGGAGCAACTCTATGAAAATGACAGTGGAGATGCTTTGACTTTGATGGACCAAATGAAAGATGAACGTTCAGAAAAGTCATTCGATCATATCCCTCTAAGAGAACTAGTAGAAAAATTAGAAAAACGAGAACAGATGATTATTTATCTGCGTTATTACCTAGACTGTACTCAAAGTGATATTGCCGAAAGGTTAGGGATATCCCAAGTTCAAGTGTCGAGACTAGAAAAGAAAATTTTGACACAGTTAAAGAGCTGGCTGGTACCTGTAGGCAGTACTGCTAATACAAAAGCTAGAGATAGGTGATTATTACGAAGACACTATTTAAGGATATGACCGAGGCAGAAGCGTATTTAAAAGAAAAGTTTGGGGAGAACGAGTCCTATGATTTTGGACTCCTTCATACCCACTTGTTTAAGTTCCCGGTATTACTTGTTTACATTAATGGTCTCATTGATGGACCGACATTAACAGATTTAATGACGGGGACTATGAAGAATCCTCCAGAAGAGGATGTTTCTCAAAATGAAATCATGAATCACTATTTTCCTTACTACTCAATCACGCAATATGACTCAAAAGAAAAGTGGATTTCGGCACTACTAAGTGGCCAAGTGACGTTCATTTTGGAAAATGGATCAGTTTATACGGTAGATGTACGAAGTTACCCCGGTAGAACACCCGAGGAGCCAGACAATGAAAAAGTGGTACGAGGATCTCGGGATGGTTTTACGGAGAACATTGTTTTAAACACCGCACTTATTCGTAGACGAATAAGAGATACCAACCTCCGTTTCGAACTACATCAAATTTCCTCGATGAGTAAAATGGATATCGCGATTTCCTATATTAAAGGAGTGGCGAACGAAGAAAATCTAGAACTCATTCGGAAGCGTTTAAAAAAAATCAAGCATGATGGATTTACGATGAGTGATAAAGCACTAGAGGAATGGTTATTCGTGCAGGGCTTTCATCCAGTGCCTTTTGTTCGGTTTACCGAAAGGCCGGATATAGCAGCCGCTCATTTACTTGAAGGTCATATTTTGCTTGTTGTAGATACCTCTCCATCTGTTATTATTGTCCCTACAACCCTATTCCATCACTTACAACATGCTGAGGAATATAGACAAGCTCCAGCAATCGGAACCTTAGTAAGATCTATTCGTTTTTTTGGAGTTTTCTTCAGTTTATTTTTATTGCCATTTTGGTATTTAATGGCTAAAAATACCGAATATCTACCGGAAGCCTTAGATTTCTTAGGACCTAATGAAACAAGTGAGATACCGCTTATACTCCAATTGATATTTGCCGATATTGGAATAGAGTTTTTAAGGCTAGCCGCCATTCACACCCCTACTCCGTTATCCACAGCAATGGGAATTATAGCGGCTTTAGTCATCGGGCAGATGGCTGTTGATGTAGGGCTATTCGTAGCAGAAGTTATTTTATATACAGCTATAACAGCCATATTTACGTTTGCTATTCCATCCTATGAACTAAGTATTGCTACTAAAATATTTAGGATGTTCCTATTGCTTAGCGCAGCTGCTTTTGGTGCAAATGGACTGTTTATAGCAACAGTGTGTTTAGTATGGTATATATGTAGCTTAAAGCCATTAAATGTACCTTATCTGTGGCCATTAATACCTTTCTATCCGAGAGCGTTTGCTCGTATTATTATTCGTTTTCCGATGCCAACTAATGCGAAGAGACCTTTCATCACGCGATCACCTGTTCGAGATCGTTCCAAATAGCATTGCAATCCTCATATTCAATATGGTAAAGTTCATATAGAAAATGAGGAAAAGAGGCGAGGATACATGGTAATGGTATCAGAGCATAATGTGAACGAAAAGGGCCACCTGTTGATAGGCGGTATTGACTCATTAGAACTTACTAAAACATATGGAACTCCGCTATTTGTATATGATTTGTCTCTTATCAGATCAAGAGCAAGAGCCTTTCTAGCTACATTCCAGGAAGAAAATATAGGTGCTCAGGTAGCTTATGCAAGTAAAGCTTTCTCTTGCATTGCAATGTATCAAGTGATAGAGCAAGAAGGCTTGTCTTTGGATGTTGTATCAGCGGGAGAACTATATACAGCAATACAAGCGGGATATCCTCCAGAACGAATACATTTTCATGGTAATAACAAAAGTGTAGATGAATTAATGTTGGCAATGGAGCATAAGATTGGCTGTATAGTCGTAGACAACTTTTACGAGATTGAATTGCTAAAAAGTTTAACTACAAAGCTAAACCAAAAAGTAAAAATATTACTAAGAGTTACTCCAGGAGTAGAGGCTCATACCCATGATTATATTACAACTGGTCAGCAGGACTCTAAATTTGGTTTTGACTTAATAAATGGACAAGCTGATCAGGCATTTCAACAAGTTTATAAAGAAGAATTTATAGAATTGTTAGGATTGCATTGTCATATTGGGTCTCAAATTTTTGAAACAGTTGGTTTTAAGCTAGCAGCAGAAAAGCTTATCACTAAAATGATTGAATGGGATAACGTGTTTGGCTATGCCTGCAAAGTATTAAATCTTGGTGGTGGCTTCGGCATTAAGTATACCGAGCAAGACACTCCGCTGGAACCTTCTACTTATGTGAAGGAAATGATTATTGCTGTTAAACAATTAGTAGCAAATGCTAACTTAGAGATGCCAGAAATTTGGATTGAGCCAGGTCGTTCACTAGTTGGTGATTCGGGAACCTCCCTTTATACCATTGGCTCTGAAAAAGAAGTGCCGGAAATTCGGAACTACTTAGCAGTCGATGGGGGCATGTCGGATAATATTCGCCCAGCTTTATATGGAGCAGAGTATGATGCGGCGATTGCCAACAAAATGGGAACACCGAAAAAGGTTGACTATACAATTGCTGGGAAATGCTGTGAGTCTGGGGATAAGCTTATTGAGCATATTTCATTACCGAAAGCTGAACCAGGTGATATTTTAGCCGTGTTCTGTACCGGAGCATATGGGTATTCAATGGCAAGTAATTACAATCGTATGGCAAAACCAGCTGTAGTATTCGTTGAGAATGGTCAGCACCAATTGGCTGTAAAACGAGAAACATTGGAAGACCTTATTCGCCTCGACCTTCCTTATCATATAGAGAAAGGAAGAGACTAATTTGAAAAAGATAAATGTTATATTGTTTCTAATTTTATTTTTAACCGGAATAATTTGGGGAGTAGCGTATTGGCTATTTATTGCCCCAAATGGTAATGTATAATTGGACAATTATCATAAAAAGTAGTAAAGTTCTTTAAAGAAATTAAAAGAGGGTCTTAAACATGTTATTTCGTTATAAAAAAGCTTATGAAAAAATTTCTATGGGTCTCTTATCTTTTATGCCCAATGAAAAAGATGTCAAAAAACTATTAGAAACGATTCATGAATACGAATCTAATCCTGATTGGCACTTATTCGTTTGGAAAAAGATGGAGGATGTCGTCGGCATTATTGGAGTTCGAATGGTGGAAACAGATGCAGTCATCCAACATATTTCTGTTAATCCTTCTCACCGAGGAGAGGGAATTGGCAAGAATATGATTCTAGCCCTATCTAATGTTTTACAAACGACTAATATTAGGTCAACGGAAGAAATCAAAGCTTTCTTTGTAAAATGTCATAAAGAAAAAGAAGAGAACTGACCCTATAGGTCATCTCTTCTTTTTTTCTTTTTTTCTCGTTCTTCAAGTATTTCAGAGCGGTCTCTAAGCATATGTTTATGAATAAGAAAATGTTGATCTATATCTTTTGATAAGGTTACCTCCTTGGTGAGGGTAAGCAGTGAATCATTTTGGATGCCAATTTGAAATGCTGTAAAAGGCTTATGAAGCTGAATAGATTGATAGGCTTGGGTGGCATCTTTTAGTAACTGTTCTGTATTTAAAGTTTCGAAGAAAGGAGATTGTATTGTTTCTTTCATACGTTTAATACTGCTTTTCATGGTCTTAGAAGCGCCTTGAAAGTTACCACGTCGCCAGTGGTACATAGAAGTGGAAAGTAGAATGAGTGCGGCTAAAGGATGTACCTTTTGTCGTGGGGAAACTTCCTTCCAATAGTCTTCTAATAGTTCATGGCATTCAAAATAATCTTTAGTCTCGTTAAATTCTGTTATAAAATGAACAAATTTAGAATCGAATGTAGGGTGCATTCCAATCACCTTTCCTCTATAATTATGTTTAAAATCAATATTAGGTGGAGTTTTATGTCTTACGAAGTAAAAACAGAAGCATTCGAAGGTCCACTCGATTTATTATTACATTTAATAAATCGTTTGGAAATAGATATATACGATATCAAAATGGCTGAGATCACCACACAGTACATGGAACATATCCATGCAATGCGAGTTCTCGAGTTAAATGAGGCAAGTGAATACTTAGTAATGGCTGCTACATTGCTGTCTATTAAAAGTAAAATGCTTCTTCCAATTCATCAGGACGATGATATGGAGGATGATTTTGATATTAATTTAGACGACCCGAGAGATGAGCTAGTATTAAAATTAATAGAGTATAAGAAATATAAGGAAGCCGCGAGTAATCTGCAGGAGTTAGAAGAAACTCGTAATCTATTTTATACGAGACCGCCTGCAGACTTAAGTGGTTACCAAAGTAATCAGCAGTTAGCTTTGTTTGAGCTCGATGTAAATGTTTACGATATGCTTGGAGCCTTTCAAAAAATGTTGAGAAGAAAGCAGCTTAATGCTCCTCTACATACTAAAGTGAGCAAGCAAGAGATCTCCATTAGGGAGTCTATGACTAACGTGATTACTACTTTAAAAAAGCATAATGGAAGACTATCATTTTATGAGCTCTTTCCAACAAAAGACAAAAACACTATTGTTACGACCTTTTTAGCTTTATTGGAGCTAATGAAGCGTCAGGCGGTTTTGGTTGAGCAAAAGAGTAATTTTGAAGATTTGTTTGTTCAATTAGGAAAGGAAATTGAAATATATGAAGAAATTAAAGAGTAAAATAGAAAGTCTACTATTTGTAAGCGGGGAGGACGGTTTAACTAAAAAGCAACTGTCATTCTTAACAGATACAGAAGAAAACCAAATAGCCGAGGCTTTAGATTTGTTGATGATGGAGTATGAGGATACAGAGGACAGAGGCATCCAGCTAAAGCAGCTCGCTGGAACATACCAACTCGTTACAAAGGAAGAAAATATAGATTGTATTCAAAAGCTAGTGGAAAATCCAACTGCCCAGTCTCTTTCTCAGGCATCGCTTGAGGTTTTGGCTATTATTGCATATAAGCAGCCAATTACTCGAGTAGAAATAGAGGATATCCGTGGTGTGAAATCAGAACGGCCAATACATACATTAGCTGCAAAAGGACTAGTTCAAGAAGTTGGACGTGCAGAAGGGACAGGTAGGGCTATCTTGTATGGAACTACACAGGAATTCCTTCAATACTTTGGATTAAAGGATATCAGTGCACTACCTCCATTACCTGAAGAAGTAGAGGTAGAAGACATGGAAGACACAGATTTATTTATGACCAAGTTCCAAGAAGCATTTGAAGGATAGAAATAAATGAAAAAGGAGTATTTTCCATTTATAAAAAAGCGCTTATACTAATTTTGTTTTTCCTGTTTGTTAATATTGGAAGTGCACAAGCCGTATCTTCATCTTATGCTGTGATTGATGCTAAGACAGGGAGATTGTTGCTAGGAAATAATGTAGAGGTAGAGCTTCCTATTGCTAGTCTTACAAAGGTGTGGACAGCATTGACGGTGTTGGACAATACAACTCTTGATGAAGAAATTACGATTTCTTCGGTAGCTGCGGCTCAAGAAGGATCCTCTCTCTATTTGCAGCCAGGAGAGGTTTGGACTGTTAATTCCTTGCTGCATGGACTAATGCTTCAATCAGGCAATGATGCAGCTTATGCATTAGCAGAGCATACTGGAGGTTCGTTAGAAGGTTTTGTGAAACTGATGAACGAAAAGTTTCAATTAGCTGGTTTAGAAAATTCTCATTTTACGAATCCTTCGGGTCTTCATAATGATGAACACTATGCTTCGGCTCACGACATGGCTAATATGTTCCGACTTGCTTTGCAAAATGAAGATTTTATGAAAATCGCATCTGCTAAGAATTTTGTTCCAAAGGAACGTTCTATCAAATGGAGAAATAAGCATAAACTTATGCATTTCAATGAGTATACAGTTGCCGGTAAAACAGGTTATACGAAAAGAGCTGGAAGAACGCTTGTAACATATTTGAAAGACAAAGATAAAGAAGTAATTGTGGTAACATTGAATCATTCAAATGATTGGAACACTCATGTTTCTCTTGCAGAGCAAATATTCCAAAACTATTCGATGGTTCAAGTAGTTGAAAAAGGGAAATACGAGCTTTTTCAAAAAGAGGTAATAGAGGTTAAAAAGGACTACTATTTACTGTTGAACAAGGAAGAAGAAGAGAAGCTAAATAATGTACTCATTATCCCGAGAAACAACAAGGAAAAGAAGCCTTTTCTCTGGAAGGTAATGATTGATAAAGATGTTGCGCTAGAATTTAACGTCAAGAAAGTCAAATAATTTGGAGAAGACAGTTTTTCTAAAAGACTGTCTTCTTTTATTTTCTGCAAAAGTGTGACATAATTCACTCATGTATGAAGAATGGACGAGGTGGATTACTTGGAAAGATTACAAAAAGTTTTAGCACACGCAGGTGTTGCTTCACGTAGAAAAGCAGAAGAGTTAATTTTAGAAGGAAAAGTAAAGGTCAATGGGAAAGTAATTAAGGAATTAGGTACTAAGGTCTCTGATTCAGATACAGTTGAAGTAGAAGGTGTCAAATTAGAGAAAGAACAAAAGAAATATTTCTTACTTTATAAGCCAAGAGGTGTTATCTCAGCCGTTAGCGATGATAAAGGTAGAAAGACTGTTACCGATTTACTCCCTCATGTAACGGAAAGATTATACCCAGTAGGTAGATTAGATTATGAAACTTCAGGTTTATTGCTTTTAACAAATGACGGAGATTTTTCTTATGCACTTACACATCCAAAGTTCAAGGTGGACAAAACTTATGTCGCGCGACTTAAAGGTATACCTTTACGCGAGCAACTAAGACCGCTTGAGAGAGGTGTCGTTTTAGAGGATGGTAAGACAGCTCCTGCAAAAGTTAAGCTTCTATCTTCTGAAAAGAAAGCAAATAAATCAATTGTTGAAATTACGATCCATGAGGGCAAAAACCGTCAAGTACGTCGTATGTTTGATGCAATTGGCTTCCCTGTGCAAAAATTAAAAAGAGAACGATTTGGTTTCTTAACTCTACACGGTTTGAACGCAGGAGAGTGGAGAGAATTAACAACTCATGAGATTAAACAGCTTAGAGTACTGGCAGAAACAGGTAAAACAGGTAAATAGCAATGAAAAGTTCACAAAGCCTTCATATGTCCTTCTCAAATTGGACATTATATTTGGTATAATATTGTCGGCAATGCATGGAATGGAGGAAATAAAAGGTGGCTCAATCCAAACAAAAACGTTTTTACATAAGAGCAGTTATTTTGGTAGTACTTACACTAGCAATTGTTTTTACAATTTTCTCTAACGTGACGAAAGAAAAAAATGCAGTTCTCAAAGTCGGCGATAAAGCACCGAATTTCCAAGTAGTGGATATGAATGGAGAACAGCATAAACTGTCTGACTATGAAGGGCAGGGAATCTTCTTAAATTTCTGGGGAACTTGGTGTAAACCATGTGCTAAAGAAATGCCAGCTATGGACAACCAATTTAACATTTACAAAGAACAAGGTGTTCAAACCTTAGCCATTAATGTGGGAGAATCAGATTTGAAGGTAAACCGTTTTGCTAACCAATATGGTTTAACATTCCCAATTGCGATCGATCGTAATAAAAGCTTGTTGGATTCCTATAATATTGATCCACTACCAACGACCTTTTTGATTAGCCCGGAAGGTAAGATCGAAAAGATTATTAAAGGTGAGATGACCGAGCAAGATATTGCTGATTACATGGAACAAATCAAACCTTCCTAAAGGAGTCTTTTAGATGGACAAGATAGTTTGTAAATGTGGGCACGTCAACCCTGCAGGTACAGAGCTTTGTGAAAGCTGTGGACGACCGTTAAGTCAACATTCGAAAGATCAAAAGCTTGTTGATATGAGGTATGAAGGGTCTGCAAGACGTTCTCAAACCTATAACAAAACAATCATTGATAAAATTTGGAACTTCTTTTCTAGTGTGAAAGTAGGGATGTGGATAATAGTTGCTATCTTAGTCGCAGCAGCGATAGGAACAATTTTGCCACAGGTTTTCTATGTTCCTGCCACAAGAGAAGAAGATATTGCTGCGTACTATGAACGAGTTTATGGGTGGTTCGGCACACTCTACTATGAATTAGGTCTTTCTGATCTTTATAGCTCATGGTGGTTCCAAACATTAGTTGGAATGCTAGGGATATCTCTAGTCATTGCAAGTTTAGACCGAGTAATTCCACTGTATAAATCTCTCAAAAGGCAAAAAACAAAAAGACATGTGAGCTTCTTAAAACGTCAACGTGTTTATGGTGAGGGAGAGGTTGAAACTCCTGTAGAATCGCTTGAGAAAGCGGAAGAAAAGCTAAAAGCATTAAAGTATAATGTGAAAAGAGAAGGAAATGCAATTCTGGCAGAAAAAGGCCGATTTTCTAGGTGGGGCCCGTATGTTAACCATTTAGGTCTAATCCTTTTCTTATTGGGTGTTATGATGCGTGCTATTCCAGGCTTCTATGTCGATGAAACAATGTGGATCAGAGAAGGAGAGACGCTCTATATCCCACAAACAGATGGATATTTCTTAGAAAGTAAGCAGTTCATATATGAGACTTATACAAAAGAAGAATCTGAGGAAGTTTTTGGAGAAGCCTTGGATAGGGTTGGTTCAATCGCGAAAAACTATCAAACAGATATTGCTTTGTATAAAGGTCCTGACGATGCAATTGCTGGACATCCGGAAGATTTAAAGCTAGTAAAGGAAGAATCCATTCAAGTTAATGAACCTTTGAAGTTTGATAATTTTTCTGTGTTCCAAATGGATTTCCGTCTTAATGAATTAAAGTCTATGACCTTCCATTTAGAGGATAAGGAAACTGGTACTAACCATGGTCAGTTTACGGTTGAATTATCAAATCCTCAAAGTATGTACGAGTTAAATGACGGATACAAAGTAGAAATTGTGGATTATTACGCTAATTTCTCTGGATTTGTAGACGGAGAACCACAATCAGAGACGCCTGAACCAAAAAATCCAGCATTTTTAATGAAAATGTATAGCCCGGAATTTCCTAAGGGAGAATCTAGCTTTGTCATGATTCAAAATACATTAGAGCCTTTAGGTGAGACAGCTCATAAAGTTAAATTTGAAAGTGTAGAAACTAGAGATATGTCAGGTCTTACAATCCGAAAAGATTTAACACTTCCTATTCTTATGCTTGGTGGATTGATTTTCATGATTGGTGTTGCACAAGGGTCATACTGGAATCATCGCCGAATTTGGCTTCAGTATCTAGAGGATGGAAAAATGGTTGTTGCGGCTCATACAAACAAAAACTGGATGAGTGTGAAAAAGGATATCGATGAAGTATCAAAGGTAACCAGCATTCCACCATATGAGGACCAACAAGATCTAGATACAAAACTAGAAAAAGAGGAAATACAGGAAGGGGAAAAATAAGATGACAATGGTTTCTGTAAGTGAGACTTTATTGTTTGTTGCGTTTGTTGCTTATTTGGTTGCTACGTTCCTATTTGGTGGAGCAGTCAAATCTTCTGCCGCTTCAGCTAGAAAATCATATAAACGTTGGGGTAACTTAGCAATCATCGTGACAATCATTGGTTTTGTAGCAAATTTAGGGTATTTTATTACCCGTTGGATTGCAGCTGGACATGCACCAGTTAGTAACTTGTTTGAATTTACAACTGCATTTGGAATGCTTGTTGTTGGAGCATTTATTCTAATTTACTTTATATACAAAACTCCTGCTCTTGGATTATTTGCTCTACCAATAGCGGTACTAATTATTGCTTATGCAAGTATGTTCCCGAAAGATATCACTCCTTTAATCCCTGCATTAAAAAGTCACTGGTTAACTATTCATGTGATTACAGCTGCACTTGGGGAAGCTATTTTAGCTATTAGTGCAGTTGCAGGTTTGATATGGTTATTAAAAAATATTGACCTTACAAAGCCATCTAAGCAACGTTTTTGGATGGAAGCAACTATGTACGTTTTAGTACTAGTTTTAGGATTTGTTATCTCCACAGTAACTTTCTCTGTTGCAGATTATTCAGCGGAATATTCTTATATAGACAAAGAAGGAAATCCACACGATATAACGTATAATATGCCTGCTTTATTCGGAATGAATGAATCAGAAGCAATTACGGATGGAGCGATGGAGCCATTGGTGGAAGTTCCTCCATTAGTTAACGGTAAAAAGTTGACTACAGTTGTATGGTCTCTTCTATTTGGTACAGTGCTATACGGACTGTTACGTTTAATATTACGCAAACGTATTTCTTTAGTTCTTCAGCCATTAACTAAAAAAGCGAATTCGCAGCTTATGGACGAAATTGGTTACCGTGCAGTATTAATCGGTTTCCCGGTATTTACGTTAGGAGCACTAATCTTTGCGATGATCTGGGCACATGAAGCTTGGTCTCGTTTCTGGGGCTGGGATCCAAAAGAGGTTTGGGCACTTATTACTTGGTTATTCTATGCTGTTTTCTTACATTTAAGATTAACAAAAGGTTGGCAAGGCGAAAAATCTGCTTGGTTAGCTTTAATAGGATTTATCATCATTATGTTCAACCTTATTGCGGTAAACTTAATTATTGCTGGGCTTCACTCTTACGCGTAAGTCAAAAGTAGTGCTAAAAAGCTCTTCATTCAACAGAATGGAGAGCTTTTCTTTTCTTTTATGATAAGTAATTGTACAATATAAGATAGATGTTGATAGAAGGGTATGATATGTAATGTCAGAAATGATAAAACTTTTAGTAGTAGATGACGAAGAACGTATCCGTCGATTATTAAAAATGTATTTAGAAAGAGAAGGTTATGTAGTAGAAGAAGCAGAAAATGGACAAATTGCTCTTCAGCTCGCTTTAGAAAATGAATATAATTGTATACTATTAGATATTATGATGCCTGAAAAAGACGGAATCGAAGTGATTACAGAGCTTCGTGAACATAAAGATACGCCAGTTATTCTTCTTACTGCTAAAGGGGAAGAGGCCAACCGAGTAGAGGGATTTGAACTTGGAGCAGATGATTATATCGTAAAACCATTTAGTCCTAGAGAAGTGGTACTTCGTGTAAAAGCACTTTTAAAAAGATCTACTGCTTTTTCTCCTTCCCAATCTGTGTCGATATCCAAGGATGTAGTTGTTTTTCCACATCTAACAATTGACCACGATGCACATCGAGTGACTGCTGACGGGGAAGAAGTTAGTCTTACACCTAAAGAATATGAATTGCTATATTTCCTTGCTAAGGCTCCAGATAAGGTATTTGACCGAGAACAGCTTTTGAAGGAAGTTTGGCATTATGACTTCTTTGGAGATTTACGTACAGTTGATACGCATGTGAAGAGATTACGTGAAAAGCTAAATAGAGTATCCGAAAAAGCTGCAAAAATGATTGTTACTGTATGGGGAGTTGGCTACAAGTTCGAGGTAGGAAATGAATAGGATTTGGAATAGTGTTGTCGGGAAGCTATGGGGAACCATATTGCTTCTCGTCTTATTTGTGTTGTTTATAATTACTGTCCTTATGTTAGAGTTTTTAGAAGATTTCCATACAGAGCAAGCAGAAGAAACCTTGAGGCAGGAAGCCGCAACCATCGGAAAAATCGTAGAACAGCATGATAATGTAGAAGAATCCATTTCTATCATTAGTGATATATTAGGAACAGAAACAAATGCATTAATTGTAGACGATGCGCAATCTGTGTTCCTTTCCATTCATGATGGCTTAAACAAAGAGGTAATTAAAGATAAGATTTTAGACGATGACCAGCTTTCCCAAATTTATACTACTGATAAGACGATTATAAGAAAGATGCTAATGCCTTCCATGAGTGAAGATAACTTAATGGAAAATTATCTTATTCTAGCCTTTCCATTAGAGTCTGAAATACAAACACACGGCGCTGTTTTTATTTATCAAAGCTTAGAGGTAGTAAGTAAAACTTCAAACAACACGACAAGAATTGTGTTCTTATCTGGTTTTATTGCTTTACTGCTTACTACTCTTTTTACGTTTTTCCTTTCTTCAAGAATTACTTCTCCTTTACGTTCTATGCGTGAGGCTGCATTAGAGCTAGCTAAAGGGAACTTTGAAACGAAGGTACCCTATACACAGCGAGATGAGATAGGAGAGCTAGGATCTGCATTTAATCGGATGGGGAAACAGTTAAAGCACCATGTAGAGGTAATCAATCAAGAAAAAGAACAACTGGCTAGCATTTTAACGTCTATGACAGATGCTGTTATTACTATCAATAAGGATTTCCATGTACAAGTCAGCAATCCACAAGCAGAACAACTTCTTACAAAATGGCAAGCTGAAAACAACCAATTGGATGATTCTGAGCTACCAAATGAGCTGCGTCATCTTTTAGAACATGTATTAGATATAGAAGAAGAGTTGGATGAGGAACTAGAAATTCGAGGAGAGTATTTCTCTGTCTCCATTAGCCTTCTATACAGCAACGAATATGTTCGTGGAGCTGTGGTGGTGCTGCGTAATATGACTGAGCAACATCGTTTAGACAAAATGCGTTCTGACTTTATAGCAAATGTGTCCCATGAGCTGAGAACACCGATTTCAATGCTTCAAGGCTACAGTGAAGCCATTATTGATGAAATTGTAACTACTGAAGAAGATAAAAATGAAATGATACGAGTCATTTATGATGAATCGAAACGAATGGGAAGATTAGTAACAGAATTACTAGATTTAGCAAGATTA
Source organism: uncultured Psychrobacillus sp. (assembly GCF_938022135.1). Lineage (NCBI taxonomy): Bacteria > Bacillati > Bacillota > Bacilli > Caryophanales > Bacillaceae > Psychrobacillus > uncultured Psychrobacillus sp. Next base: position 12,258 of record NZ_CALIED010000057.1, on the reverse strand, counting down.
GAATCAGGGTATTTGAGTATATATAAGGAAAACGTAGAGATAGTTCCAACTATTGAAAGAATAACACAGAAATTTGATCAAGCTGCTAAAGAGAGTAACGTTCGTTTGAACTTTGAACAGCACATTCCATCAGGTCAACCGTTAGAGATAGAAATAGACGAAGATCGAATGGAGCAAGTGTTAACGAATCTTATCGACAATGCTTTAAGACACACACCAGAAGCAGGTTCTGTGACTGTTCATTTAAGTACTTTAGAAAACCAAATTATTATTAAGGTATCAGACACCGGAGTAGGAATTCCAGAAGAGGATCTTCCTTATATTTTTGAACGTTTTTATAAAGCCGATAAAGCTAGAACTAGAGGGAAGGCTGGAACAGGTCTGGGTCTTGCTATTGCCAAAAATATTGTAGAGAGACATGATGGTTACCTCTCTGCAGAGAGTACGGTTGGGGTAGGTACAACATTTATTGTTCGATTACCCTTTTAGTTAATGTAACAAAACGGGAGATGAAACGACTAATTGAAAGAACGGGGGGAGCCATATGAATGACTCCGTTTTCCACCGCTTGTATGATAGCTATCATCAAGACGTTTTTCAGTTTCTGATCTATTTAGTGAAAAATAGACAGACTGCGGAAGACTTGGTCCAAGAAGTGTACGTTCGTGTTCTAAGAGCCTATAGTAAATTTGAAGGTAAAAGCTCTGAAAAAACATGGTTATTTTCGATTGCTAAAAATGTGGCTATCGATCATTTTCGAAAGCATACAGTTAGAAAGAAAAAGATGTTTGATGCATTTGACTGGGAATCGACGCAGCTTGCATCAAAGGATATGTTACCAGAGGATTTCGCTGTTTTAAATGATGAGATGAAGGCCCTCCTCTTGGCATTAGATACTTGCACAGGTGACCAGAAAATGGTGGTTATTATGCGATACTTCCAAGAGCTTTCTATCTCAGAAACTGCACAAATACTATCTTGGACCGAGGGAAAAGTGAAAACAACCCAGCATCGAGCGATTAAAGCGCTTCGAGAAAAATTATCTAGTCAAAAGAAGGAGGGTAATGTTCAACATGAGTAATAACGAAAAACAGAATGATGATTTAGAAAAGCTCTTAAGCAACATGCCCATCTTTACAGATAATCGCTCGAAGGATGAAGTGTATAATCGCGTTCATTCAGAAATGAAGTCTGCCCACATAGATGTTATCAAGCGTAACAACAAACCGTTTTCAAGATGGATGCCACTTGTAGTTTCTATTGCTGCTGTTTTATTGTTGACGCTCCTGGTCTCTTCTTACTTGGAGACGAGTAATGAAGAATCTGCTTCACAGCATAAAGCTGATGAACAAGCTGATACAATGAGAACGATGGATGTTAATCCAGCCTCTGAGTCGAAAATGGAGAAAGACATGAAAACGACGGAAGAAGCGGAAATAGAGAATAAGGATGAATCATTCAATTCTCTAGCTGTTGAAAGTGAATCATTACCTATTCAACCATTTAATAGTGCAAGGACGGTATATGAGGATGATCTAAACGATGGCGTTGCATTTCATTTTTCATTAACAAAAGAGGCCTATGCATACCCAATTACAATCATTATTTCTAAAGGGAAAATCAATGAAGATTTTCCTGACGGATGGCCAAATAGTCTTCAGTTATATGAGCAGTATGCAAGTGCTATCGATGAAGTTGCTTTAGGCTTTAACGATTATCTGCCTTTTCAAGGTCATTTTGTTTCTGTAGGAGATACACTACAACATTATTTACCTAAAGGTCATGGATATGACGAAGCTTCTGCTACTACAGCTGTTTATGATGATACAACTAGATTTATTTTTAGTGATTTTGCCTTTCTAGAACGATTAAATGAAGATGGCACCGCGATCACTTGGGACCAAATGGGCGTTATGGATAAAGAGTCCTTAATAAGCGCAAATGAACAGCAAGTCTACTTCAAGCAAAAGATGAGTAACGGTCTAACCTTCCTAGTTCCTAAGGATGCATCTACTGTACCCCCTTTTACGGAAATGCAAAAATCAGTAAATGATTATTTTACAACTGTAGTGCCTAAAGGTGTTAATTACGAAGTGACAGAAGAAGGCAACACTGTGGTCATAACCTTTGAAGAAACTTTAGATTTGGCAACAATGGATTATGCGGATTCTATCCTAATGATAGAGGCATTTACACTAACTGCCGCAAGCTTCGATAAAACCGTACGCTTAGAAAATGTCGAGCAAAAGCAATGGGATCGTTTTGATTTGACAACATCTTTACCAATTCCTATGGGACCTAATGGTTATGTCTTGATCGATAATAAATAATATAGTTGAATCGACCTGCTATTTAGTAGGTCGATTTTTTGTTATGTGAGAGGAAGGGGATTTTAAGTGGTTGGGTGCCAGGGGGAAGGGTTACCTTTAGGTAGCGTTTTACTAGAGGTTAGGACGTTTTGGATGGTATTAGGTGACACTTTTTGAATCTTAGGTGCGTGAGCGTCATTTAGGTGACGGGTGGTTGATTTTATGTAGCACAACTGGATGGTTTAGGTGCGTTTGGGAGTGTTTTAGGTGACACTTTTTGAATCTTAGGTGCGTAAGCGTCATTTAGGTGACGGGTGTTGATTTTATGTAGCACAACTGGATAGTTTAGGTGCGTTTGGGAGTGTTTTAGGTGACGCTTTTTGATAATAATGTGCGTAGACGCTCTTTAGGAGACACTTCATTGATTTTATGTAGCACAATTTTAGAAGAGTCAAAGAGAAATGCCTTTTATCACCGTTCGCAGGTATTTATCACCGCTCGTGAGGCATTTATCACCGTTCCCGGAAAAAATATCACCGGTAGCATGAATTCCGACGCACAAATACCTCTTATATATCCAGGTGATCCTTCCCAAGTTCAATAACTGGTTCCCACTTTCCATGGCATCAATAATTTGCTTAAAGTAAAACAGTTGTATTGCATATATTAATATAGTTTGATAAAATGATTGTAATTCAAGATATTCTTGAATGACAACAAAATATTGATTCATCTTCGGGGCAGGGTGAAATTCCCGATCGGCGGTAGTAGAAGATTTTTTTCTTGAGCCCGCGAGCCGTTAATGGCAGGATTTGGTTAGATTCCAAAGCCGACAGTATAGTCTGGATGGGAGAAGGTGAAGGTGCAGCTGTTTTTCGTATGCTCTTATACGGATACGCTTATTTAAGTGTACCTTTTTCTCCTTTAAGCTAACGTAATGCTTAAGGGATTTTTTGAGTATGGATAACAAGCTGAACCTTTCTTCTTGTGGAGTGAATCGCAAAAGGAGAGAGGATTTATGGCAAAAAGTAAGACGCGAATGCTTATTGCAATCGCTATGCTGAGTAGTATTTCTTTCGTATTAATGCTGCTTGCATTTCCGTTACCAGTTTTACCAGCTTATTTGAAAATTGACTTTAGTGATATTCCAGCTTTAATTGCTGCAATCACTATGGGACCAGTTGCAGGGGTACTTGTAGCCCTAATGAAAAACGTGTTGGATTGGTTATTCTCAGGAAGTCCTACAGGCGTTCCAGTTGGTCATATGGCTAACTTTGCAACGAGTATCTTGTTTATAACACCTGTTTATATTATTTATCGTAAAGTATCATCTTCTAAAGGGATTGCTTACGGTTTAGGTGTTGGGACTATTTGTATGGCACTTGGTATGAGCTTGTTAAACTATTATGTTTTCTTACCAATGTATTCGTACTTCTTAAATTTCCCTGCTGAAACAGGAACAGCTTTATTTAATTCAATTATTTTAGGTATTTTACCGTTTAACCTTATAAAAGGTATTCTAGTGACTATCGTCATGATCGTTTTATTTAAACGAATGAAGCCATTGCTAGATAAGGTTAGTAAATCGTTTAAAGTACCAAAGACTATTTAATAAATTTTAGATTACTTAAGCTTGCTTGTAATCTTGTCTATAAAAACAAAAAGGCCAAGAATATGAGTTACTCATATTCTTGGCCTTTACTATACTATTCGAATTTAAGTGCGTCGCCTTCAAATGATTCTTCTGAAACTTTAATGGAATCTGTAGGACAGCCTTCAAATGCGTCTTCCATATCCTCCATCAATTCCTCTGGAACTTCTGTTGTCCCCGTGTTATCATCTAAAATAACAAAGGCGATACCTTCATCGTCATAGTCATATATATCTGGAGCAGCTGCTCCACAAGCTCCACATGCGATACATGTATCTTTATCTACTATAGTGTATTTTGCCATTAGTATATTCTCTCCTTTAATTCTACTTATACGAATTAGCTATCTTATTCATTCTAAAGCTGTTTTCATTACTTTTCAACAAAAATACTTTTAAACTGTGAGGTATTTAACTTGTATTTTAGCCAACTATTACTAAATATCATACAAAGTTTTAATGGAGAGCGGTCAGCAATGGCTTCTTTTTATTTATTAAAAGGAAAAAAATCAGGTCAAACGATACAAGATGTGACATATTTTAGTTTGCATCAATATTTCTCTATTTACCCGAAACTCACAAAGGAAGAGTATGAAGAGGAGCTATCTAAGCTCTATGAATACAGCTGGATTGAGCAGCATGACACTCTGCTAAGGGTCAGTGACAAAGGGGAAGCTCAGCTAAAGGGTTATAAAAATCCGCTGTTTAATGGATGGCTATTAAGAGGAAATGAAAAAGTTTTTTGGGGAAGATTAGAATTAGTCATGCAAACACTATCCCACTTTAAGAACAATGAATCAAGATTTATACCAAACCAAAAGGATTATTTTGTTCACCAATTCGTCAAAAACTATTTAAGAGAAAGAGATTATAAATCTGACAAGTTTCAGCAAAGCTTTAAAAGCCAACTTGAACATCTGTTATTGCATCCAAGTGTCGGGGAAATTCATCGGACGTTGCTCATCTATAGACTGAGTGGATATCAAATAAGTGGATTGACGTGGGATCAGCTGGCTATGGCATACGATTCCTCAGTTACAGATATGAAGCTTCAATTTGTAGAAGCGCTACACATTATTTTAACTAACTTAAATGAAGTAGACCATCCTGATTTAACCCAATTAGCACAAGATATTTTTGTACATAATCCTTTGACCCAATCTGCCTTAAAAACAGAACAGCTTTTAACACAAGGCTATTCTTTACAAGAAATCGCCTCTATCAGATCTCTTAAGGTAAATACGATAGAAGATCATTTAATAGAAATCGCTTCTACTAATAAAACTATGTCTCTTACACCTTTTATTTCAGAAGAAGATATACATCGAGTGTTGATGATCTCTACTAAAAATAAAACGAAAAAATTGAAAATAATCCGAGATAGTTTACCAGAACTAAGTTATTTTCAAATTAGATTAGCTTTAGCTCTTGAAAGGAGTGTATGAAAATGGATCAGCTTCAGCACATACTTCAGACTCGATTCGGTTATGCAGAATTTCGAGAAGGGCAAAGAGAAATTATTGAACGAGTATTGTCGGGAGAGGACGTTGTAGCTATTTTGCCAACGGGAATGGGGAAATCATTATTATTCCAATTGCCCGCCTATTTAATGGATGGAGCAGTTCTAGTCATTTCTCCATTGCTCTCCTTAATGCAGGACCAGGTGGAGCAGCTTAAAATGCTAGGTGAAAAACGAGTGGTGGCGATCAACTCCTTTTTATCCTTTGAACAAAGAGAAGAAGCATTATCTCGACTGAGAACATATAAATTTATATTTACATCACCAGAAATGTTGCAAAACGAGTATTTTCAACAAAGGCTTTCTAGTATTTCAATTGCGTTCATAGTAGCAGATGAAGCGCATTGTATTTCTCAATGGGGCTTTGACTTTAGACCAGATTATCTAAGAATTTCTAAATCACTTCAGGCATTCCGACATGTGAACGTGCTGGCTTTAACTGCTACTGCTACCAATGAAGTGATAAAGGACATTGAACATACATTATTGATGAAAGAGCCATTTGAGTATATCCATTCCTTAGATCGGCCTTATATTGCCTATGAATCCTATCAGGTAGAAAACCAAAAAGAAAAGCTGACCTGGATTATAAATAGAGTCACTAACACAACTGGTCCTGGGATTATCTATAGCCAGTCTAGAAAGAAAACACAATTTTATGCCCAGGAGCTTCAAAAAAAGGGAGTAAAGGTTGCTTATTATCACTCGAAAATGGATCAAGAGGATCGTATTCTTATCCAGCAGCAATTCCAGCAAGGACATCTAGATTGGATTTGCGCTACAAATGCATTTGGTATGGGAATACATAAGGATAACATTAGGCAAATTATTCATGATCATATACCAACCTCTATCGCTAACTATATGCAAGAGGTAGGGAGGGCTGCGAGGGACGGGAAACAGTCGATTGCGACGATTCTTTATATGCAATCTGATGTAGAACAAGCCTATTTTGTAGCCATGCAAGAATTTCCAGAGGAACAGGATATTGAAGTTGCTTATCGGAAAAGTGATCAGGTAGTTTTATCAGAAACGACACAAAGAATACTAGATTACTGGAAAAAGGAGCTATCCCAACAAGAAACCATTAATCTTTTTCAACGGATTCGACAAAAAAAGTGGAGAGAAATACAAGATTTGTACACCCTTTTACAGAATGAGGTTTGTATAAGGGAACAATTATTAGCTCATTTTGGTCAAAGGTTAACAAGGAAGCCCCAAAATTGTTGTTCAAAATGTACTCTAAATCTTCAGGAAATATTTCGGCTACACGAAAAAACCACTGTTAATACTACTAAACTTGACTGGAAAAGTAGATTAAATAGTCTCTTATAGCTCTTAACGACATTTACATTTTCAACAAAATTCGTCATAATAGTAGTATAAGTGGAAGAATGGAGTTTGAAAAAATGAGTAAAGATGATTATCAAAAAAAAATAGAAGAGCATAGACAATCCATTGGGGTAGAAAATGAATCATCCGAATTGAGAAGAAGCAGAAGAAATGCTACTGGTAAGAAGAAAAAGAAAAAAAACCTTCTTTTACCAACCTTATTTGCAATTTTTATATTATTGCCAGCAAGTTTTTTAATCTACGTCCAGTTTATCTATGTGCCTGATAAAGAAGAGACAACAACCGAAGAGGCTAGAATTGAAGTGGAAACAAAACCAATCTCTAATTCAAATGAGACAGATGAGAAAGATGAAGAGGTTACCGAGCAACCAGTTCAAACAGAAAAAATAGAAGAAACAAAGCCAGAAGAGTCCACTGAGGTTGCTCAATCTACTCCTGCAGTAGCACCTGCACCTGTAGAAAAGGAAGAACCGAAAGCACCAGTGCAGGCAGAACCTAAGAAGGAAGAAAAAGTTGAAAAGCCTAAAACCGAGGCTAAAACGCATATTGTTAAAGGAAACGAGACTTTATACCGAATAGCAATGAACTACTATAAAAATCCAGAAGCAGTTGAAAAAATTAAAGCTGCAAATGGTCTAGCTTCGAATGAAATTTATGAAGGACAAAAATTAATCCTGCCATAATGTACAGATAGCAGGATAAATAACCTTTTTATAGAATATATAAGTATAGACCTATAGAGAAAGAGGTGTTTGCATGTTTGTAAAAAGTGTTATGATCCCGAAGGAAAAATGCTTAACGATTAGTGGAGAATCTTCCGTATTGGATGCTTTAAATGAACTGGAAGCTAAGGATATTGATGCCCTACCAATTATTGAGTCTGGAAAATACTTAGGGATGTTCAATAAGTATCTGTTATATAAGGCGTATTTTTACAGTGATACAGATAAAGAAACGTTTTTAAAACAGACAAAAGTGTCAGATGTAGTGACTAGGGAAGATACCTTTGTCAAAACAAGTGATGTATTCGAGCAAGCGTTTATGAAATTATATGATTTTCCAATTCTTGCAGTAGTAGAGGATGAGAAATTTTTAGGTCTTGTCACTCGATACGATACGATACATCAATTTAAGAGTGCCTTTGGAATGAATACGAAGGGAACAAGAATTGCCTTTACTTCGGTGGAATCAGAAGGAAGAATTTTGAAAGTGTCTGATATTCTTCACAAGTATCACACTTCAGTAATATCCTTAGTTACTTTTGATGAAACTGACAAGCTTGTGCGTCGAATCGTTCTTAAGATTGATAACGAACAGAAATTAGATCGTATTATCCATGACCTAGAAAAATCAGGCTTCCGGGTGTTACATATAGACAAGGATGAGTAATATAGATCGGTTCAAAGGCAGGGGTCATTCCCTGTCTTTTTGCTTGGAAGAGGGTAAAGTGAATAGTTTGGCTTTGCCTTGAACCTCGTGGTCAAACAGGAATATAGTAGCTTAAGGGCTATTCTAAACTTTTGATATGATTTACGGGTAAGGTATAGAAGCTTTTGCTTTTCTTATTTGGTTTAGGGGGAATATAATAAGTGTTATCGATAGGAATCACCATTGTTATTGCAGGTATCATTCTCTTCCTTTACATGCTTTTTCTAGCAATTCAAACGAATGTAAAAGAACATCAGCTCCTTGTGAAAGAAATGCCAAAAGGGACACAACTGAATATATTTTTTATTTCTGATATACATCGCAGAAAAATAGATGATACATTAATCCATTCCATCATAGGAAAGGTAGATTTAGTAATCATAGGAGGGGACCTGACAGAAAAGGGTGTACCTTTGATGAGGACAAAGCTCAATTTACAACAATTAAAAAAGCTTGGTCCTGTTTTTTATGTATTTGGAAATAATGATCGTGAAGTAGGCGAATCTAACTTATTGTCTATATTTCAAGAGCTAGACATTCAAATGTTAAATAACACTTCTGTCACGATCTCCGAAGGAAAGATGCCTATTCGCTTAGTAGGGATAAATGATGGGTTTGTAGGGAAAGTAATTATTGCAGATGCATTTAATCTGGTGGAAGAAAAGGATATTACCATATTTGTTAGTCATGCACCGGCATTTTTCCATTCCGCTCTTAAGGTAAGTAAGCCTCGGCTAATGCTAGCTGGGCATTTACACGGCGGACAAATTCGTATAGGACCTATTGGTATATACGAGAAAGGTTCCTACCGATTAAAAGAAAATCGCGCAGAATTAATAAGTAATGGATTTGGTACTACCGGAGTGCCACTGCGCTTAGGAGCTAAATCTGAGTGTCATATCATAACCCTTCATAACATGGAGAGATAGACATATAGTAAGAAAGGAAGTTTTATACGTGGAACAAGTTTTAGATGTAGTGGTAATTGGAGGCGGTCCTTGTGGGCTATCAGCAGCAATTTCTACTCAAGAAATGGGATTAGAAACGCTCGTTATTGAGAAAGGAAATGTGGTGAATGCTATCTTCAACTATCCTACTCATCAAACTTTTTTTAGTACGAGTGAAAAGCTCTCCATTGGAGATGTACCTTTTATCGTAGAAGAAAGAAAACCAAAAAGAAATCAGGCTTTGGTTTATTATCGTGAGGTAGTGAAACGTAAAGATATTCAGGTTAACAAATATGAGCAAGTGGAACGTGTTGAAAAGTCTACCGATCATTTTCACGTGACTACCTCTAAGGGCTCTTACAAAGCTAATAGCGTCATAGTAGCTACAGGTTATTACGACCACCCTAATTACATGGGAATACCAGGAGAGGATCTTCCGAAAGTATTTCACTATTTTAAAGAAGGACATCCATACTTTTCCCAAAATGTTTTAGTAATTGGAGGTAAAAACTCTGCAATCGATGCTGCGCTTGAGCTAAATAAAGCAGGAGCAAATGTTACAGTGGTATATCGTCAAGAACAATACTCCTCAAGCATTAAGCCGTGGGTTTTACCAGAGTTCGAGGGATGTGTAAGAAATAACGAAATCCAAATGCACTTTAATACGGAGGTCTTATCGATTGAAGAAAACAAAGTGACATTAAAAGGATCAGAGGGCGAGTTCGACATTGAAAATGATTTTGTTTTTGCTATGACGGGCTATCATCCTGACCATTCTTTTTTAGAAAAAATGGGAGTAGCCATTGATAACGAAAGTGGAAGACCATCTCATAATCCAGAAACCATGGAAACAAATGTGGAGGGTATTTTTATTGCAGGAGTAATAGCAGCAGGAAATAATGCAAACGAAATTTTTATAGAAAACGGTCGCTTCCATGGCGAGCTGATAGCTAAAGAAATTAAAAGAAAAGAAGAAAGTATTTAGACTTTTCTTCTTTTCAAATGAAAGTGAATTCATTTTTATGCTATAGCTACGAATTGACAGGACTATTTTTTAAATACCTCAAGAGAAAAATCTCTCGAGGTATTTGTTTTTTTGAGGGCTTTTGTTAGGTCTGTACACGGAGTTAGATAGCTCGGAGCGTTTATTATTAAGCTCGTACCTATTGAATCATTAAAGACTTTTTATCTTACCTAGTAAATATACTAAGGAGGGCTTGTTTTGGATCTGGATGATTTAAGGCAATTAGTAAAGCTAGTCTAGCTTTTTGGCCGTTTAAACCTTGAGCAAAAATGACTCCTAAATCCTTTAAACCTTTCCCGCCACCCATATAACCGTAAACGTCTTGGGCAATTCCGTTAAAGCACCTCGATACAAGAACGATAGGGATGTCCTTAGCCAATAAATCTTGAATTGCTGGTACTAGGCTAGGTGGTACATTGCCTTGGCCCAGCCCCTCTAAAACTATCCCGTCATATCCAACATTTATGGCGGCTTCTAAGAGATCCGCTTCCATCCCTGCATAGACTTTAAATAAAGCAACCTTCTTGTTAATCTGCTGAATTGGAAAAACAGGCTGATGATTAGGGGTGTGATGAAAATATACAATAGACTTAGAGATAAATCCGATAGGGCCATATTGCGGACTTTGAAATGTGCTGACGTTGCTGGCATGTGTTTTCGTAACATTTACCGCTGTATGTATTTCATCATTTAATACAACTAAAACTCCTTTTCCAACTGCATCATCAGATGAAGCGACTTGAATAGCTGACACTAAATTATATAAGCCATCTGATCCTATTTCATTAGCAGACCTCATAGCCCCAGTAAGCACGATAGGAATGGCTGGTCCAATTGTTAAATCTAAAAAATATGCAGTTTCCTCTAAAGTATCTGTACCGTGAGTAATCACCACTCCATCAATTTCACCTTTATCGATATATTGATCAATTAATTCTTTTATACGGAACATCTCAAAGGGAGTTATATGTGGGGAAGGAAGATTGAATATTTCTAGCTCAATAATATGTGCTAGGCTATTTAATTTATCTGCTTCTACTAGTAATGGATTGCTATCTGAAGGTACTACTGCACCTGTTTCTGCATTTACCTGCATTGAAATAGTTCCGCCGGTATGGATAAGTAAGATATTTTTCATTGATATAACCTCCAGAAATTTAACAAAATGAGAAGAAATTAATGTATAATATAAATAGTAAAATGGAAGGAGTAAGATCATGTTCGTACTACTTTCCTGTGCGATTGCACCGGCTCTTGCGCTTTTAAGTTATTTCTATCTTCGTAGAGAAATTGCCGAAGAACCTTCAAGGCTTTTGTTACATACATTTATTTATGGTGCTATATTAACATTCCCAATTATGTTTATCCAGCACGTATTAAACGAGGAGCATTTGTTTACTTCTCTTTTTTTTCGGAATGTCCTCGTGACAAGTACATTAGAGGAATTTTTTAAATGGCTAATAATAATAGTGGCCTTATATAAGCATGTTGAGTTTGATGACCCGTATGATGGAATTCTCTATGGTGCGAGTGTTTCTTTAGGATTTGCAACCGTAGAAAATATCTTATATCTTTTGAACTATGGAATGGGAGAGGCTTTTTTAAGAGCGTTGTTACCTGTTTCGAGCCATGCATTATTTGGTGTAGTTATGGGATATTATATAGGTAGAGCTAAGTTTACCTCGTTTAAAAAAATAAGGTTGGAACTTTTCTTTGCTTTAATTGCCCCACTCTTTCTACACATTATCTATAATAGCATACTGACTTTCACAGGGTTAGAGATATTGCTGATGGTTCCGTTTATGTTATTCTTATGGGTTTTTGGCTTGTCGAAAGTAAAGCAAGCTCATATTTTATCTCGTAGAAGTAGATTTGAAAAACACGAATATTTTATTAGGGAAGATCCTAACTAACTTTAAGAAGATAGAAGTCATGACTAAATAGGTCATGACTTTTTTGTATGGCAATTTACTTTGGCTATGTTAAAGGGTAGGGTTGATTTATAATGCAAAGAAATCTTTAAATCAG
>NZ_CALIED010000056.1:0-57174 GCF_938022135.1 uncultured Psychrobacillus sp. | reverse complement strand
GATTTTTCTTCTTCATTTACTTGAACATCTAAAACTTTCGAAGGACTAAGTGCATTTGCAACGAAAACAATAGGATCTTCTGACCATTCAACAATGTCAATTTTTTCTCCACTTAGTTCGTTTACAATCGTTTGAACACGAGCACCTTTCGCACCTACACATGAGCCAACCGGATCAATTTCTTCGTTATGTGCAAACACAGATATTTTTGAACGATCTCCAGCTTCACGAGCGATAGATTTAATCTCTACAATACCTTCGAAAATTTCAGGTACTTCCATTTCAAATAAGCGACGAAGTAATCCTGGATGTGTTCTTGAAACAAACACCTGTGGTCCACGAGTTGTTCGTTCAACCTTTGTAATATACACTTTGATACGATCATGGGGACGATATGTTTCAGTTGGAATTTGTTCGTTTACTGGTAAAACAGCTTCCACTTTCCCTAATCCTACATATATATTACGCGCATCTAGTCGTTCAACGATACCATTTACTATATCATCTTCACGATCAACATACTCTTCGTATATTAATCCTCGTTCAGCCTCACGGACTCTTTGCGTTACAACTTGTTTCGCTGTTTGTGCAGCAATGCGACCGAAATTACGTGGAGTAACCTCTTCTTCCACTACATCTCCAATTGCATAATGTGGATTAATAGCTTGTGCATCCTCTAAAGAGATCTCTAAACGACCATCTCCTACTTCTTCCACTACATCTTTTCTTGAATAAACGATCATCGAACCATTCGCTAAATTAATGTCGACGCGAACATTCTGAGCTTGATTGAAATTTCTTTTATAAGCCGTAACTAAAGCAGCCTCGATTGCCTCGATTAATACATCTCTTGAAATCCCTTTTTGTTTCTCTAGCGCTGTTAACGCATCTAATAACTCACTACTCACAGCCACCACTCCTCAATATACATTATGCAGAGAAATCGATTGCTAAACGAGCTAGCGCAATTTTCTCTTTTTCAATTTGAATTTTTACTCTTCTTGTTTTGATGCGAATTTCTATTAAAGCGCCTTCTTCTGCAGTATAAGAAAGTAATGTTCCTTCAAACTCTTTTGCACCATTAATCTGCTCATAAGTTTTAATAAAAACATATTTCCCTACAGCTGCAATAAAATCAGCTTCTTTTTTCAATGGACGCTCTGCCCCTGGAGAGGAAACTTCTAAAAAGTAATTTTCCTTAATAGGATCTTCTTCATCCAGCTTTTCGCTTAGTTTGTTGCTTACTTGTGCACATTGCTCAATATCGATTCCACCAGTTGGTGTATCGACATACACACGTAAAAACCAATCGCGACCTTCTTTTACATATTCAATATCAACGAGCTCTAAGTTCATTTCTTGTAAAATCGGTAAAACAAGCTCTTCCATTTTACTAGTTATATTACTCATAAAGGCCTCCTTACAAAACCGTGATTTTCTATATAACAACAGAAAAGAGCGGGAAATCCCACTCTTTCGTCACAGAACTATGAAACATTGGTAGATTTATCTTACCATACCATAGGTTTGTTTGCAAATTAGTGACTAAAACAACGAAAGCTGATTTGCTTCAGGAAGCCCTTCTAGGCAACCCATTGCATCTAAATAATCAATGATTGTTTTGGATACTTTTCCTCTTTGCTGTAAATCCTCTTTAGAGAGAAATTCACCATTTTTGCGAGCATTAACAATTTGAACTGCTACATTTGTCCCTAACCCTGGTACTGCATCAAAAGGTGGTATTAATGTATTACCTTCTATAGTAAACTCATGCGCCTTGGATTTATAAAGATCAATCTTTTGCATCTTAATTCCACGCTCTGACATTTCTAGGGAAAGCTCTAGCACAGTAGCTAAACTTTTTTCTTTGTTAGATGCTTCTAATCCCTTAGCATTAATCTCATCTAACTTAGCTCTTATCGTATGAGAGCCATTTACAATAGAGATCAAATCAAAGTCTGACGCTCGTACTGTAAAATATGCCGCATAATATAGTATTGGGAAATGAACTTTAAAATATGCAATACGAACAGCCATTAAAACATAGGCAGAGGCATGCGCTTTTGGGAACATGTATTTAATCTTTTTACACGATTCAATATACCAGTTGGCTACGCCTTTCGATTTCATCTCTGCTTCAAACTCAGGTGTTAAACCTTTCCCTTTACGCACAGACTCCATAATTTTAAAAGCAAGTGATGGCTCAAGTCCCTGATAAATCAAATAGACCATAATGTCGTCACGACAACCGATAACATCAGAAAGCTGACAGGTGCCTGCTTGTATAAGCTCTTGAGCATTGCCTAACCAAACATCCGTCCCATGGGACAGCCCGGAAATCTGAACAAGCTCGGAAAAAGTAGATGGCTTTGTTTCTTCAAGCATTTGTCTAACGAAACGGGTCCCAAATTCCGGGATACCAAGGGTTCCAGTTTTACAATCGATTTGTTCTGTTGTAACACCAAGTGACTCTGGCCCACTAAATATTTTCATCACTTCAGGATCATCTGTTGGAATTGTCTTAGGATCAATTCCAGATAAATCTTGGAGCATACGAATGACCGTTGGATCATCGTGACCTAATATATCCAGCTTAAGTAGATTATCGTGAATGGAATGGAAGTCAAAGTGTGTTGTTTTCCATTCAGAATCTTGAGCATCTGCTGGGAACTGGATTGGTGAAAAATCATAAATATCCATATAGTCAGGTACAACAATAATACCGCCGGGATGTTGCCCTGTAGTTCGTTTTACTCCTGTACATCCTTGTACGAGGCGATCGATTTCAGCTCCACGTAAATTTATATTGTTATCATTCATGTAGCCTCTGACGTACCCATAAGCAGTTTTCTCTGCAACAGTTCCTATCGTTCCCGCTCTAAAAACATATTCTTCCCCAAACAGTTCCTTCGTATAATTATGTGCGATTGGTTGATATTCTCCACTAAAGTTTAAGTCGATATCTGGTACCTTATCGCCTTTAAATCCTAAGAATGTTTCGAATGGAATATCTTGTCCTTCTTTTACATAAGGTGTATCACATTTTTCACAGTTGGCATTTGGTAAATCGAATCCAGAGCCGACTGAGCCGTCTTGGAAGAACACTGAATGCTTACAGTTTGGGCAGACATAATGAGGAGGCATAGGATTGACCTCTGTTATATCCATTAATGTTGCTACAAGGGACGAGCCTACAGAACCACGAGAACCAACTAAGTAACCATCATCTAAAGATTTCTTTACTAGCTTATGAGAGATCAGATAGATAACGGCAAAGCCATGTCCGATAATTGAGGTAAGTTCTTTTTCTATACGAGCTTCCACAATCTCAGGTATATTCTCTCCATAAATTTCTCTTGCTTTGGTATAGGTCAGTTCTCTAACCTCTTCATCCGCACCTTCAATTTTTGGAGTATATAAATCGTCTTTAATCGGTTTTATGTCTTCGATTGAGTCCGCAATTTTATTAGGGTTTGTTATAACTATCTCTTTTGCTAGCTCTTCCCCTAAGAAGGAGAAGGCATCAAGCATTTCATTTGTCGTTCTAAAATGTACTTTAGGAAGCTCATGCCTATTAAGCGGGTTTGCCCCCCCTTGTGAATTGACAAGGATTTTTCGGAACATTGCATCATTCTCATGTAAATAATGTACGTTACCTGTCGCTACTACTGGTTTTCCCAGCTTTTTCCCTACTTTAATTAATTTACGAATAATATCTTCTAGATTCCACTCATCTCTTACTAGTTCCATTTCTATTAAATGAGCATAGACTTCTTTCGGATGAACCTCCAGATAATCATAGAAACTCGCAATCTCCTCAACCTTTTCTAACGGCTTTTGCATGAGTCCCTCAAATACCTCACCTCTATCGCAGCCAGAGCCAATGATCAATCCAGCTCTATGCTTTTGTAGTACTGAACGCTTAATACGTGGAACTCGATAGAAAGTTGTTGTATGTGACAAGGACACTAGCTTAAATAGATTTTTAAGCCCCTCATCATTAACAGCTAAAATTGTGCAGTGAGATGGTCTAGCTCTTTTGTATGAATCACCTTGACCGATGTGCTTGTTAAAGTCATCATGATAATGAATATTCTTTTCTTCAGCTTCTTTTAGTAGGTGAAGAAGTAAATAGCCAGTTGCTTCACAGTCAAAAATTGCTCGGTGGGCCTGTGTTAATTCAATATTAAACTTTTTGGCTAGAGTACCTAGTTTATGTGTTTTCATCTCTGGATGTAAAAACCTAGCCAGCTCTAACGTATCAATTACTGGATGATCAAAGTGATCAATGCCACACTTTCTATACCCCTCGTATAAAAAGCCCATATCAAACGATGCGTTATGGGCAACAATTATGCCGTCTCCAATAAACTCATGAAAATCCCGTATAACGTCTTCTATTTCTGGTGCATTGCGAACCATATCATCTGTGATACCTGTAAGCTCAATTGTTGTAGCTGATAAAGCATGATGTGGATTCGCAAATCTTTCAAACTTATCTATAATATTGCCATTTTGCATTTTAACTGCAGCAAGCTCAATGATTTTGTCATATGTGGCGGATAAACCGGTTGTTTCTACGTCAAAAACTATATAAATTGCATCCTCAAGTGGGATATGCTGCTCGTCATAAGCTATTGGAACACCGTCATGAATTAGATTAGCTTCTAGTCCATATAAAATTTTAATGCCATTCTTTTTACCAGCAGCATACGCTTCCGGAAATGATTGCACATTCGCATGGTCCGTTATGGCTACTGCCTGGTGGCCCCACTTTGCTGCTTGAGAAACTAACGCCGATACAGAAGAAACCGCATCCATTTGACTCATCGGAGTGTGCATATGTAACTCGACTCTTTTTTCTTTTGCAGTATCATATCTTAGTACAGGGTTAATCTCACACATATCTTGAGCCATAATGATTAAATCACGCACAAATGTATCGTTTTGAACTGATCCTCTTACCTTTATCCACATTCCTTTTTTAAGGCGCTCCATCATTCCAGCGTCTTCTTTGTCGCGAGAGAACATTTTTACAAGAATAGAATCTGTGTAGTCAGTGACCTTAGCCGTCAATAGAGATCTACCACTTCTCAGCTCTTTCACCTCGACATCAAACACAAAGCCTTCGATCGTTACACGACGCTCTTCATCTTGGATAGAACGTATCTCCACACTTGCCTCTTCTTTTTTCAGTGGAGTACCTAGCTGGAATGGACCATCTTCGCTGGCTTCACCACTATCCTGACGAGAGTCTCTCTTTTGCATATCTTCTAAAGCCTTTTTCCCAAGTTGCTCTTCTTCCATTCTTCGTTGTTCTAAAAAAGCTACCTGTGCTTCAGCTAAAGCCTCTGTATCCTCGACTAACTTAAAATCTATCGCAAGTTTAGGAAAACCAAAGCTCTCATATACACTTGCAATTTGATCAATATATTTCTTTTTAAAAGTACGTTGTTGTAATTCTTGTCCGCATGTCAGCTGAATCATCTGACCATTCCACTCGGGCTCTTGACCAAGTAGACAATCTTTTAAAGGAGGAGCCATGTCGCTCAATTCTTTAAGTACACTTGTCCAATAAGCTTTTATGAGCGATTCTGTTACTTCTGGATGCTCACAATTGATTTCTAAATATATTGTAGCAATCCCTTGAAATTTTTCTTCTAGTCTTGATTGGAATTGGTTATAGACATCGATAGGAAGAACGGCAGCTATATTGATTTGAAAATGCCATTGTCTTTGTTTTTTATGAACTGTAAATCTTGTAATAGAAGCATTTTCGAAATGCTTAACAACAGTGTCTTCGGTCAACTCTAGCTGTTGCAACAATAGATGCATTCTCATTTTGCCATCTTGCATATTACCTATCCCCCCTTATTTTAAAAGTTATTCTATATATTTTATTTGTTATGTTGAATGAGATTAATCTATAAGACATCCTATACATTAACGATTGGTATGGTACCCCAACGAAAAAGCATTTCGGGAGAGCGGAAATCAATTCTATTTCCTTTGAATTGCATTTAGATTTCATTAATTATTCTTTTTCTTAATTGAGTTACTTTTATAAAAAGTACCTTACTACTTAAACCAGATTACTTTCTCCGTGTTTATCGTAGCGGTAGGCGGCGACTCCTACGGGATGAGTGAGACAGATAAGACATCACACCCAAGCGCGTAAGCAATGGCTGATGGCTTATCGCTCACCCCGCGGAAAGCGTCCGCCAAAAGCGGAATCAACTCTACTTTAAGCATATTAAACATTATTATAGATAAAACTCAACCATTAACAGAAAAAGAAAGGAAGTTCAGCTACTCGAACTCCCCCTCTTACATATTCTATCAAATCTATAAACAAAAAGATTACCCAGTATTCACCAAGTTATTCTATAGGAAGAATCTTTGTATATCATTCCAGGTAACTACTACCATCAATACCATTAGAAGCATGATTCCGACAAAATGAACCATTCCTTCCTTCTGTTTATCAATTGGTTTTCCTCTTACTGCTTCAAATAGGAAGAACAATAATCTACCACCATCCAAGGCAGGTAATGGCAACAAGTTCATAATCCCTAAGTTTATACTTAACAGTGCAGCCCAATGCATTAACTTAAATACGCCTAATTGTGCTACTGTATCAGTTGCTTGATATATTCCAACAGGACCAGACAAGTCATCTATACTAAACGATCCAGTTATTAATGTACCTAAAATAGTAAATATTTGTTTCGTCATCTCATAGGTTTGTTCAGCTCCAAAGGCTATTGCTCCGATTGGATTTTTCTCTAAAGGACTCGAATACATGACGCCGATTTGTGTGACTTTCCCTTCTTTTGTAGATACTTCTATTGGGGTAATCATCAATTCTTCCGTCATACCATCTCGTTCTACGACGAAAGTCATCGGCTCATTCGCACTTTCTCTCACAGCATTTGATAGTTGCTCCCATTCTGTAATTTGCACTCCGTCGATTTCTTTGACTAAATCGCCGTCTTTCATGCCTGCCATTTCAGCTGGGCTATCATCCACTACTGTCGTAATAATAGGCTCATTAGTTGGAATACCTTGTATCAGTCCTAGAGCTAAAAATATAAAGAAAGCTAATATAAAGTTAAACAAAGGTCCCGCAAAAATCGTTAGAGCACGTTGTCCAACTGTTTTTGAACCAAATTGTCGATCGTAAGGGGCTATAAATGTTTCTGTATTATTCTCAATGATAACAGCGTTTCTTGCCACTTGATAACGAACTAAACGCTCTTCTTCATCATAGCCTTCAATATACATGTCCTTCATCAAATCTGATCTTTCTACTTCTAAAAAGAGCATATCAGGAAACTGTTTATTTTGGTTAAGTACGATTTGATCGATTTTGTTATCCTTGTTTACGCGAATACCTAGACGATAACCAGGCTGCAATTCAACAGAATCTAAATCTTCTCCAGCCATCCGTACGTAACCACCCATTGGTAATAAACGGATTGTGTATAGAGTTTCGCCTTTAGTCATACCAAATATTTTAGGCCCAAAGCCAATAGCAAACTCTCGAACCATTATTCCAGCTCTTTTGGCAAAAATAAAATGCCCTAGCTCATGAAAAAAAACAATACTTCCAAATATGATTATAAACGCAATGGCTGTTTCCATTATACCCCACCTTTTTCTCCTGCTTATCTTTCCTCAATACATTATTTTACCATGTTTTGAACAGTTTTTCTCGTTTGGCTATCAACAAATAATATAGTATCTAAATCTGGTGAAGAAATATTAGAGTGCTCGTCCATTGCCCGTTCGATTAATTCGTCAATTTCTAGGAATTTAATCTTTTCTTGTAAAAATAGACTTACTGCAGCTTCGTTAGCAGCATTCAAGACAGTCGTCATTGTACCTCCTGCTCGGCCTGCATCTATCGCAAGCTTTAAGGCGTGGTATCTCTTATAATCCATCTCTTGAAAGTGAAGTTTTCCAATTTCCGCTAAATTTAATCGTTGAGCATTTGAACGCTTCAATCGATCTGGATAGGACAAGGCATATTGAATTGGTACTCGCATGTCCGGTGTTCCGAGTTGAGCTATCACACTGGTATCTTTGAATTCAATCATGGAGTGTATGATGCTTTCTCTATGCAATAAAACCTCAATGTCATCATAAGAGATATCAAAAAGAACGTGCGCTTCAATTACTTCAAGGCCTTTGTTCATCATCGTTGCTGAGTCAATTGTGATCTTAGAACCCATCGACCAGTTTGGATGGTTCAATGCTTCTTTTACAGTGACGTTTTTTAAATCCTCGCGTGTACGGTCTCTAAAGCTACCACCAGATGCAGTAATGATTAATTTAGATACTTCAGATTTTTTCTCTCCATTCATTGCTTGAAAAAGTGCTGAATGCTCGCTATCCACTGGTAATATCGGCACATTATGTTCTTTAGCGGCCTGCATTACTAAATGACCAGCAGTAACTAATGTTTCTTTATTAGCGATCGCTATAGTAATACCTTTATTAATCGCTTCTAAAGTAGGTCTTAAACCTACGCTTCCTAGAACAGCGTTCACTAGAACATCTGCTTTCGTATGAGCAGCCACTTGTATTAAACCTTCATCGCCAAAAACAACTTCTACTTTTGGAAACTCATGTTGAAGTAAAATAGCATCCTCCTCTTTTTGGACAGACACAACCTCTACCTTGAACTCTTTTAGAATCTTTTTTGTTTCTTCTATATTTTTACCAACAGAAAATGCAACTAATTGAAATCTATTTGGATGCTCCCTTATTATATCTAATGTTTGTATCCCGATAGAACCTGTTGCACCTAATAAACTTATTCTTTTACTCATGAAATAATGTCGTCTCCCTTATATAAAATGTAAAAAATGCAATAATGGCAAGACAAAAAGAAGACTGTCGAAACGGTCTAATATACCACCATGCCCAGGAAGAAGATTACCTGAATCTTTTACATTAAAATGTCTTTTAATACCTGACTCTACTAAATCCCCAAGTTGCCCGAATATAGAGGCTACGATTGTAATCCCTATCAATATTATGTATGAAGATGTAAGCGGGCTGATCCATTGGATAATTAGTGCTGTTACTATTGCCCAAACTATACCCCCAACAAAACCTTCAACCGTCTTATTTGGAGATATTTCTGGCCAAAGCTTTCGTTTACCTAACTTTCTCCCTGTAAAATAAGCTCCAGAATCCGTGGTCCAAACGATTAATAAGGCAAAAATGACATATGCCAAACCACCTTCTATTGCTCGTGTTTCAATAAAGTAATAAAAGCCAATCCCAACATATAACGTACTTAATAGCACAAATGATGCATTTTCGAATGTAAATTTATTTTTCGTTAATACGGTAAATATTAATAAAATGAATACTGCTACGAATATCCATTCGAGCTTTGTATGCCCAGTAAGACTAACTATTTTCTCAGTATACGCAGAAGGGAATAATAGTAAGAATAAAAGAAGAATTGATATAATACCTGGAAAACTGATTAAGCTTATACCCTTCATTTTTAATATTTCATATAATCCTATTGCAGCAATCGCATAAATTAGAACAGTAAATACAGGTCCTCCTAGCAGAACAATAGGAAGAAAGAGCGCTAAAGCCACCGCACCCGTGATGATTCTTGTTTTCAATTTGTTTCTTCCTCCTTAATTCCACCATATCTTCTATTACGTTTTTGAAAAGTTTCAATCGCATCTAGTAAACAGCCTTCATCAAAGTCAGGCCATAATGTGTCTGTAAACCAAAATTCAGTATAAGCAAGCTGCCAAAGCATAAAGTTACTTAATCTAACCTCTCCACTTGTTCTAATAAGTAAATCCGGTTCGGTCAAGTCCTTTGTCATGAGATAATCATTGAACTTACTTTCTGATATATCTTCTACTGCCATGTTTCCTTTTTGCACATCACTAGCTAATTTCTTTATAGCTTGAACAATTTCATCTCTACTTCCATAATTTAAAGCAAAATTTAATATTAGGCCATTATTATTTGCTGTTTTTTCCATAGCCTTAGTTACTGCCTTTTTAGTATGCTCTGGTAGTAGTTCAATATTACCCATCATTCGTACTTGAACATTTTGTTCAATCAATTCTGGTAAATACGTATTAAGAAATTCCTCAGGCAATCGCATTAAAAATTCAACTTCGACTTTCGGTCTTTTCCAGTTTTCTGTCGAAAATGCATATAGAGTGAGCGTTTTTATTCCAACATCGTTTGCAAACCTCGTTATTTTCTTAACCGTTTGCATTCCTTCATGATGACCCGCGATTCGTGGTAGAGCTCTTTTTTTAGCCCATCTACCATTCCCATCCATTATAATGGCTATATGGTCTGGCAATTGTTCTTTTCGGACATTTTCAATCCGTTCATTTAAACAGTTACTTATCGCTTGATCATTTTTACGCATAAGTTTTTTTAGCATGCATTAACCTCCACTTTAAACCTTATCGAAGCATATATCTTATCATAACAAATAAAGACGAATATAAAAAGGCGTCCTACTAAAAGGACGCCTTCCTCGAATAAAAGTTCAACTGTAAGACTGGCTAGAAGTGCTTAAACTTCTAGAATTTCTTTTTCTTTGTCTTTCGTGATTGCATCAATTTTTTCAATATTTGCATCTGTGATTTTTTGAATTTCTTCAGTATAGCTTCTTAAATCATCTTCTGTGATTTCTCCAGCTTTCTCCAACTTTTTCAAGTCGTCATTTCCATCACGACGTACGTTACGAATATTTACTTTAGCTTCTTCTGCTTCTTTTTTCACTTGTTTCACTAAGTCTTTACGACGTTCCTCTGTAAGTGCAGGAATAGCGATACGAATTAGATTACCATCGTTTGTTGGTGTAATCCCTAAATCTGACTTCATAATCGCTTTTTCGATATCTCCTAATATGGATTTATCATATGGCTGAATCGTTAGTAAACGAGCTTCAGGTGTTGAAATACCAGCCATTTGGTTAATTGGAGTTGGAGCACCGTAATAATCTACAGTTATTTTGTCTAATAATGCTGCACTTGCACGACCAGCACGGATAGAAGCCAATTCTCTTGTATACACTTGAATAGTTTTAGCCATTTTATCTTTTGTTTGCTCTATTACTTGTTTCGGCATTATGAATTCCTCCTAACGACTGTACCGATAGATTCACCTAGGACAGCCTTTTTAATATTTCCGTTCTCCATAATTGAGAATACAATAAGTGCAATATCATTGTCCATACATAGCGTGGACGCTGTTGAGTCCATTACTTGCAGACCTTGTTGAATTACTTCCAAGAAAGACAATTCATCATATTTCACTGCTGTTTTATCCGTCTTAGGATCAGCAGAATACACACCATCTACATTATTTTTAGCCATTAAGATTACATCTGCTTCAATTTCTGCCGCTCTTAAGGCTGCTGTAGTATCAGTCGAGAAGTATGGATTTCCTGTTCCCGCTGCAAAGATTACTACACGTTTTTTCTCCAAATGACGAATAGCTCTTCTTCTTATGTACGGCTCTGCCACTTGACGCATTTCAATGGAAGACTGTACACGAGTTTCAACTCCACATTGCTCTAGAGAATCTTGTAGCGCCAATGAATTCATTACCGTAGCTAACATGCCCATATAGTCAGCATTCGCACGGTCCATACCCATCTCACTTCCAATTTTACCTCTCCAGATATTGCCTCCACCAACTACAACAGCAACCTCTACACCAAGATCCACTACCTCTTTCACTTGCTCAGCTACTGATTTGATAATTTCAGGTGACAATCCGAATCCTTTTTCTCCAGCTAATGCTTCGCCACTTAGTTTTAAAACGATTCTTTTATATGGTGTGCTCATAGATATCCTCCATCTCTTTTCTTGAAAAATAGGGAACACAAATTACGTGCTCCCTAGAGTTTTTCTATAAAATAAGAACTTAAAGTTCTTATTATTAGTTATTTCCTTTAACTTGGCTCATTACTTCTTCAGCAAAGTTGTCTTCACGTTTTTCGATTCCTTCACCAACAGCATAGCGAGTGAATGAAACTAGTTTACCACCAGTTGATTCAACAAAAGCACGTACTTTTTGGTCTGGATTTTTAACGAAAGATTGGTCTAATAAACACACTTCTTCAAAGTATTTACCAAGGCGACCTTCTACCATTTTTGCAACGATATTTTCAGGTTTACCTTCGTTTAATGCTTGTTCAGTTAAAATTTTACGCTCATGTTCTACTTCTTCAGCAGATACTTCATCACGAGAGATATATGATGGGCTTAATGCAGCAATGTGCATAGCAACATCTTTAGCTGCTTGATCATCAGTAGATCCTTCAAGAACAGTTAGAACACCAATGCGTCCTCCCATGTGTAGGTACGGTCCAAAAGCGTCTGCATCTGTTTTTGTTTCAATAACAAAACGACGTAGAGTAATTTTTTCTCCGATTTTTGCTACTGCATTAGAGATAGCATTTTCAACTGTAACGCCTTCTTGAATGTTAGAAGCTAATGCTTCTTCAACTGAAGCAGGTTCAGTAGCTAATAAGTGAGAAGCTACGTCTTTAACTAATGTTTGGAATCCTTCGTTTTTAGCAACGAAATCCGTTTCTGCATTCATTTCTAATAATACAGCTTTGTTTCCATCAATATGGATGTAAGTTGTACCTTCCGCTGCGATACGGTCAGCTTTTTTAGCTGCAGAAGAAAGACCTTTTTCACGTAAGAAGTCAATTGCTGCTTCTAGGTTTCCGTCTGTTTCAACTAAAGCTTTTTTGCAATCCATCATACCTGCGCCAGTTTTTTCACGCAATTCTTTTACCATTTGTGCTGTAACTGCCATTATAAATTCCTCCTAGTACGAATCATGTCGTTTCTCAAAAAAAGGTGATAAGTGGTTTGGCCGCTTATCACCTGTACTTACATGTGTCTTACTCAGCAGCAACTTCAGCTGAAGCTACTTCTGCATCTTCACCTTGTCTTGCTTCAAGTAATGCATCCGCCATTTTAGCAGTTAATAATTTTACTGCACGGATTGCATCGTCATTTGCAGGGATTACATAGTCGATTTCATCTGGATCACAGTTAGTATCAACAATTCCTACTAATGGAATGTTCAATTTACGAGCTTCTGCTACTGCAATACGCTCTTTACGTGGGTCAACTACGAACATTACATCTGGAACAGCTTTCATATCACGGATACCGCCTAAGAATTTAACTAGACGTTCGTGTTGTTTTTTAAGTTGAACAACTTCTTTTTTAGGAAGTACAGCGAAAGTACCGTCTTCTTCCATTTTTTCGATTGCTTTTAAGCGTGCAACACGTTTTTGAATAGTACCGAAGTTTGTTAAAGTACCACCTAACCAACGTTGGTTGATGTAGTAGTTACCTGAACGTTCAGCTTCTTCTTTAATAGCTTCTTGAGCTTGTTTTTTAGTTCCAACGAAAAGAACTTTCCCGCCATCTTGACCTACTTGGCGCATGAAATCATAAGCTTCTTCTAATTTTTTCACCGTTTTTTGAAGATCGATGATATAGATTCCGTTACGTTCAACAAAAATGTATTTTTTCATTTTTGGATTCCAACGGCGAGTTTGATGACCGAAGTGTACACCGGCCTCAAGTAGTTGTTTCATAGAGATTACTGACATTTTATTTCCTCCTGGTTTGGTTTAGTCTTCCGCATCCATCATTTGTCATTGGCTACTCTATTTCTAGAGCACCTGCCAAGTTCATCCGTAATGCGTGTGTATTCATACCGTATTGTAATATACCATAGTTATTTTATACTTTCAACTATTTATTACTTAAACTTTAAGAAAAGTTCTACTTCCGTCTTTCCTATTTGAAGTAATTTGGCTATTTCCATTGGACTTTTTCCTTCTTCACTATAATATAGTACCTTCTCTTTCATCGTAACTGGCTGTTTTTTTTCTGGCAAACTAGCAGCCTGGACATAGCTATTTGCTACCTTATGTTTGGATACGAGTGGTCTTGAAAGCACAAAGGACGGATCTATATCATTTTTTATAGTAGTAGAAACTTCTTCTTGTGCGGAAGCATGTTCCTTTAGAGGAGGAACAAAACTGTTTTCCTTTAATTCATATAGAAGGCGATCATTTTCATCCTTCATGTCTGCTAGATAAGCACTAAATGAATCTTCTATTTCTTTCATAGTTTGTTCTTGTCTGTCTTCCAAATCTTTATATTTTGATAATTTCATATTTAATAATGCAATGAAATAAAAGCTAATAATTTGGAGAAGAAACAGTGCTATTATAATAATTGTTGTCATTTTTTCTCCTATCCATTATAGTCCACAAAGTTCCCTTTAAAAGGATGCTTTATACTGTTGTTATCTTGTCCTTTTTTCCTATCTTTCTTCTCTTGCTCATCCTGCTCCTGTTGGTTTCCCTTTGCGTCTGCTTCTATATGATTAGATTTTATAACAGTTTCCCTGTTTTTTTCTATTTGCCTTTCTGTCGCAGCTTGGGCGTTGGCTTGGTTAACTAGGCTTTGCTGCTGCATCTGATCAGCCATTTTCCCTGCGTCCACGGTCTTTGGGATAGCTATTTGTAATTCCAAACCTTTAAGACTCATCTGTCCGCCCTCCACCCTTTAGGTATTCATCATTTCATTTACTAATAGCTTCCGAAGCTTAAAAAGTGCCTTAGAATGTATTTGAGATATTCTCGAGGTGGATAAGCCGAGCATCTCCCCGATAACAGTTAGGGTTAATTCTTCTGTATAAAATAAACTTAATACTAATTGCTCATTTTCATTTAAATGTTGGATTTGATTGACAAGGTCATTAATTAGCTCGTCCTTTACCAGCTTTTGTTCAGGCGTAGTTTGTGTATCGTCTCGAATCACAAAGGATTTGCTATCCATTTCATCCTGATCATGTAATTGCTCATCTATAGACAAAACATTAGAAAAGAAGTGTTCTTGGACAGTCTGATATACATCCTCTAAAGGGATTTCTGCAAAATCGGCCAGTTCTTCTGGTGTCGCATGTCGCATTAGTTTTTGCTCTAATTCTTCTATTTTCTGATCTAGTTTTTTAGCTTTTTCACGAGATGATCTAGGGAGCCAGTCTTCTTTTCTTAGCCCATCTATTATAGCCCCTCTTACCCGGAAGGATGCATACGTATCAAACTTCAAATCTCTAGAAGGGTCAAACTTATTTAATGCATCAAATAAGCCCATCATACCAAGGCTCTTGAGCTCATCTCTCGAAACATTTTGAGGTATACCCGCACCGATCCGTTGCACATGATACGTAACTAGTGGAGTATATTTTTTTAGAAGTAAATCGCCCGCTTGAGGATCCTTGCTTTCAGTCCATCTTCTCCAAAGGAGCTGCTCCTCTGTCAAGTTTTGTTTTGACACAAATATCCTCCTTTCGACACTGCATTCTATTATTTATGGATATTATACCAAAATTTCGTATAAAAAGGGGAGACGAAGAAAAATCGCCCCCCACTTAAGATTCCTCATTTATCATACCTTTTATAATTTCAGCGTACTCTTTTGATCCGACAACCGTTGTTTGAGAACTATCCTGGGTAAAAGGAACCTCGATTTCTATTTTTTTCATTCTATCGTCTAGGACATAAGATAAAATTGCACGTCCCCCAAAAGTTATAAAGAAAGATAGGATAGCCCACAAAATAATCGGTATAAGAATAATTGCCCCTTCTATAAATGGGTAAGAGAAGAGAAAAAGAATGCTAAATGTTAGCAACGCTATCCAAAAATTAGACATAATCGTTCCAACCATTAAATATTTTTCACCCCTTGGTTAACCGTCCGTACATTTAACAGCTTGGTTAGAGGATCAAACTCAATTGTTCTCCCGCTATTCCCTCCAGTATCTTCTGAAATTATTCGGATGGAGTATTTTTTTAAATATTCTTTTACTGCTTCTACGTTTCTAGGACCTATTCTCATCGTGTCTCTACTGGACGAAAATTGAAACATTTGTGCACCGCCAGCTATTTTAGCTCGTAGTCTATCACTACTTACCCCTTCAAGCTTTAAGAGGTTAATAAGCGCTTGAATACCCGTATCAGCAAACTTGGCCGCATTAATGTTTTCACCTCTACCTAAAGAAGAGTTAGGAAGCATTATATGAACCATACCAGCTATCTGAGATTTATCATCATATAAAACTACTCCAACACAAGACCCCAAGCCTGTGGTCCTTATAATTTGAGGAGCCTTTACAATGTTCATATCAGCAATTCCTACCTTCACCACCGCAGCCATTTGAGCTTGTTCCATCATATTATTCTACTCCTAAGGCTTGAAAAATCGTCTGAAATGATTCTGGATCTGGAAGTAAGAAGAAATGTCCGTGGACACTTTTTCCATTTTCCATTTCTTCCTCATTAATAGCTGTATCAATGACAATAACATAATCACTTATTTGTGAAAGCTCTACAAGACCAAAACTGATGATTGCTCCTACCATATCTACACACAATGCAGGAACAGATGGATATATATTTAGCTTTGTAAAATCAGAGAGAGCGGATAAATAAGAGCCTGATAATATGTTACCTAGTTCTTGAAGAGCAGATGCGCCAATCTCAGTTACTTGAGCCTTTTCGAAATCTATTTGGTCATCTTGAACTAATCTTCGAATAAATTGATTTGCTTGCTCCACTGGTAATACAAAGAACATACTCCCATTGACATCTCCAGCAATTCGAAGATATATACCTGCCACAACACTTTCTGCTCCGCCGGCTAGCTCCATCATTTCATCGAAGGTCACCATTTCTACCTTAGGAACATTCATGTCTATTTTTTTGTTTAATAGCATGGAGAGTGCAGTAGCAGCATGAGCTGCTCCAATATTCCCAATTTCTCGTAGGACATCCAGATGGACGGAAGTAATTTGCTTTTCAAACATTAGACTAAGCTCCTGTCTTAATAGGGTTTAAAACTAAATCTAGATGCAGCAATATTAATAGACGCTTGTCAATTTTAGTAACACCTGCTATAAAGTCTTGTTCTAATCCTCCAACTACTTCTGGCTGTGGTTCAATGGAATCCTTCGGAATATCTAATACATCATTTGCAGAGTCTACGATGACCCCTACATTCATATCATCTAATGAAATTATAATAATTCGAGAGGAATCATTTAAATTACTTTCACCTAAACCAAATCTGCTTTTCAAATCGATAATAGGTGTAACTACACCACGTAAATTTATGACACCCTTTACAAAAGAAGGAGTCTTGGGAACTCTTGTTATATGAATCAGTTTCTCAATTCCTTGTACTTGGCTTACTGGTATTACGTATTCTTTGTCTGCTAATTGAAAAACAACTACTTTTAAGTTTTCTGTTTCTAAAGCCTCTGTCATTATTTTTCCCCCTACCTTATTAAAGCGTTACAATCAATTATTAAGGCTACTTTCCCATTTCCTAGAATAGTTGCTCCTGAAATAGCAAAGACACTAGACAAGTATGTTCCAAGAGTTTTTAATACAATCTCTTGTTGGCCAATAAATGAATCAACAACTAAGCCAGCCATTTTATCTCCTTTTCTTACAAGCACTACGGAATGAAATTCTTCCTTTAGACGCTCATGAGGAACTTCAAATACTTCTTCTAAGAATACAAGCGGCACAACTTTGCCACGGAAATCGATGACCTTCTGATTGTGAGCATTTAAAATATCGGAAGAACGAATGATTGCGGTCTCAATAATAGAAGAAAGAGGGACAGCGAAAATTTCTTCTCCTAGTTCCACTAACATGACTGAAATAATAGACAGCGTTAAAGGTAACTGAATAGAAAACAAGGACCCTTGTCCTTCAGTAGAAGAAATCTCAATAGATCCTCCCAATGATTCAATCGTTGTTTTTACTACATCAAGACCTACGCCACGTCCTGATACATCAGAAATAACTTCCGCCGTCGAAAAACCAGATGATAATATTAACTCCGCAACCTGTTTATCACTCATTGCCGTTGCGGCCTCTGGTGTAACAATGTTTTTAGCTATTGCTTTTTTCAATACTCTTTCACGACTAATCCCTGCACCATCGTCCTCGATTTCAATAAAGACGTGATTACCACTATGATAAGCTCGAAGTATAACAGTACCCTCTTCAGGTTTACCTTTTGCTTTTCGAATTTCAGGACTTTCAATGCCGTGATCTAAAGAGTTTCTAATAAGATGAACAAGTGGATCTCCAATTTCATCTATTACCGTACGATCTAATTCTGTGTCTGCACCGATAACTTGTAGATTAATCTTTTTGTTCAAGTCTCTTGCCAGCTGTCTAACCATTTTAGGAAATCTATTGAATACTGTATCTACTGGTACCATACGCATTGTGAGAATAATATTCTGTAAATCACCCGTAATTCTTGCCATACGTTCTACCGTTTCCTCTAATTCACTATCATGAAGATTTTCAGAAATCGATTGAAGCCTACCTCTATCAATTACTAACTCTTCAAACAAGTTCATTAAAATGTCTAATCTCTCGATGTTAACCCGAATTGTTTTGTTGCCGTGGGTCTGGTTATTCTTTGTAGCTACTTGTTTTTCGCCGGAAGCCTTGACTTCTGTTGTTGGTTTCTCTTCTGTCTGTAGTTCTATGACAGTGCTTCCTTCTTTTTCAAATGCTTCACTTTGTCGTTTCTTTAATTGTTCCAGACTAACCGTGTTTACGATTACCTCCGTAACCTCTGATACTTTCATCAGCTTCTTCTGTACATCAGCTTGCGTCTCCGTCGTAACGAAGGCTACATAGAACTGCTCATCAAAATCCTCATCTTCGAGCTTTTCAACTGAAGGAGAAGATTTAATAACATCTCCCATTTTTTCAAGTAGCTCAAAAACCATATACACACGGGCAGCTTTAAGCAAGCAATCTTCACGAAGTTTGATAGAGATCTCATATGAAAAATAATTTTGTTCTGCAGATTGCTGTATGACAGTCATTTCATAATCGTCATAAGTTAAATAATTTTCTAGAGAGGTTGAAGAAACATTATTTACAACAGTAGCAGCAACTTCTATTTCTCCGGTTTCAATCTCATGAAGCTTTCTTACAGTCTCTTCTACATTCAGTTTTCCATCTCCGCCTTCAGCAATGTTAAAGACCATTTCTTCTAGCTGGTCCACCGCTACGAAAACTACGTCAAGAAGCTCTGGAGTAACATTTAAACGGCTATTTCGTATTTCGTCTAGAACGTTCTCCATCTTATGAGTAAGATTAGCTATGTCCTCGTACCCCATAGTTGCAGACATACCTTTTAATGTGTGAGCAGAACGAAATACTTCATTAACAATAGAAAGATCCTGGGGATTTTTCTCTAGTTCTAGTAAATGATCATTACATGCCTGTAAATGCTCCTTACTTTCTTCTATAAACATCTCTAAATATTGATTGATATCCATGAACTTAACTCCCCTTTAAGGTAAATACCGTGTGATTGTGTTTGCAATTCTCTCTAAATCTACGACTTCGTTCACTAATTTTGTCTCTACTGCTGCTTTAGGCATGCCATAAACAATACATGTATTCGAGGATTCAGCAATTGTTACTACATTACCAGCCTCAACTAACCGCTTCAGGCCTTTAGAGCCGTCCGAACCCATACCAGTCATAATGATTACGATTTTATCAAAGTCATTATAGCTGCTATTGTCTTCCAATAGAACGTCCACAGACGGTCTATGTCCTCCTCTAGGGGGCTCTACGTCATCTAGTTTTATCGTATAAGCGGTTCCTACTTTTTTTATGCGCATATGATATCCACCTGGAGCTATATAGGCATGTCCATTCCGAATAATATCTCCTTCACTTGCTTCCTTTACCTCTATCTCGGATAGTTGGTTTAAACGATCCGCAAGTGATTTAGTAAACCCAGGAGGCATATGCTGGACTATTAGAACAGGAGCCTTTAAATCTCCTGGTAAATTGGGTAGAACCTCTTGTAAAGCTCGTGGTCCCCCTGTAGAAGTACCAATCAATACCATCTTTTTTTTGTTTAGCAGCCTATGTGTAACAGATTGGTTCACCGCTACCTTTGGCTCTTCTCTTGTTGGTAGTTTTACTTTTTTTAATTTACTTATCGTGATTCTTGAAGCATGTTCTACTTTTTCAACTAATTCATCTTTAATCTTATGTAAATCTAAAGATATGGTGCCGCTAGGTTTAGCTACAAAGTCTACTGCACCATATTCCATAGCTAGTAAAGTACTTTCCGTACCCCGTTGAGTAGTACTAGAAAGCATAATGATTGGAACAGGAGAATCAATCATTATTTGTTTTAGTGCTTCTATCCCATTCATCTCTGGCATTTCTACATCCATCGTAATAACATCAGGACGTAGTGTTTTAATTTTTCTGAGGGCATCTGATCCATTTCGGGCTATACCTACTACTTCAATTGTTTTGCTTTCCTTAAAGAAGTCTCCGATTAATTTACGCATAAAAGCTGAATCATCCACGATAAGTAATTTTTTCTTTGGTCCCATCCTACTTACCGCCTCCTTTAAATAAGCTTTTCAATTTATCAATAAACTTACTCGGATTAGAAGGAACTACTTCCAACTGTTCTTCAGTAAACTTGCTAACAATAGAGGAAAGCTTTTTAGAGATTTCACTTTGCGGATATAAAATGGAAAAAGGTACCTGCTGTTGGACTGCTTTACGTACGGTGGGATCCTCTGGTAAGCTCCCTAGAACAACAACATCCTTAGAAAGGAATTTGGACATAGCCAACTTCAATCTAGCCGTCGTATCTTCTCCCTCTTCTTTTGAAAAAGCTCGATTGCATAAAAGAAAGAAGCTTTTCTGTGGATCTTTAAGATATATATATTTCATCATAGAGTAGGCATCCGTAATTGATGTAGGCTCTGCCGTTGTTATGACGATAATGTCATCTAATGCAACTAACAAGTCTAATGTTTGAGATGTTGCCCCAGCACCCATATCGAAGATAATATAATCATAGGACTTTTGAAGAAATTCAAACGCTTCAATTAGCCGTTCAAACATACTGTCCGACCACTCTAAGACTCCATTTAGCCCTGAACCTCCAGATATATATTTCAGTCCATTTGGTCCATCAAACATGACACTTTCTAATAATTTTTCTCCCACTAAATAATCTTTTAAATTATGAGGTGCCGATTTTCCAAGTAAAATGTGAATATTACCCATTCCAATGTCCATATCGATTAAGACTACTTTTTTCCCTTGCGCACTTAGCATCGATGTGAAGTTTGTAGAAAAATTACTTTTCCCTACACCACCCTTTCCACTAACTACTGCAATTGAACGGCCTAACTGACTATGATTGCTAAGCATTCTCAATCGTAATTCCTCAGCTTGATCTCTCATTATGAATCCCCTTTAATAGCAACTCGACTATTCCATCTTGACTAGCCTCTACAATATCTTCCGGTACTTCTTGCCCATCTGTATAGTAAGCAAGTCCCTTGTTATATTTAACCATTAAATTAATCATCGAGCCAATAGAATTTGTTTCATCGATTTTAGTAAATATCAGTTTTTCAATTGGAAACTCTGTAAATTGCTCTATTATTACTTCCATATCTCTTTCTTTAGAGGTAGAAGAAAGTACGAGAAAAGTTTCTGTGTTGTCCTTAAAATCGATTAACTTTTGTAAGTCCTCTACAAATTTAACTTCTTTATAGTTTCTACCTGCCGTATCGATAAAGACCAGGTCCAATTTCTCAAACTGATGAACAGCTTGTTGGAAGTCTTTTTGACTGTAGACAATTTCGATAGGTGCCTGTAGAAGACCCGCATATGTTTTTAATTGTTCTATTGCGGCAATGCGGTAAGTATCTGTTGTGATAAAACCTACTTTTTTCTTCTTTTCAAGAACTGCACGGGCCGCCATTTTCGCAATCGTCGTTGTTTTACCAACACCTGTTGGCCCTAGAACATTAATAAATTTTCTTTCGTAGGAGATTCCCCCAAATGAAAGGTCACTTAGGAGATTATTTAAATAGTTTTTTGTGAACTCTAATTGTTCATCAATCGTTTTTTTACCATGCACAAAAAGCTCATCACTTACTCGTGTGATAAGCTCCTCTGCTAGTTCCTGTTGCTTAAGGTGGTGAATAAGTGTATGAAGTTCTTCCGAATATTGTTGTTCCAACTGTGGACGTTGAATCGATTTAACCATATTCTTTATATCTTCTAATTCTTTTTTTATCTCTGAAGCTTGATTAGAATCTGGATCAAGTTGAACAGTCGGTAAATTTGGTGCTTTATTTGGAAGTTCTATACTATCCATTCCAGCTAAAACCTCAATGGATTTCTTTTTAAACATCCCTAGAAAACCCTTTGAGTATACAACCTTAGAACTCAAGATTACTGCTTCGTCTCCTAATTCTTTTCGAATAGCCTTCATTGCTTCAGGCATAGTGGCTGCGATATATTTTTTCATTTTCATTCAACATTCACCACCCCAACGCTTTGTACCTCAATAGATGATTCTAGTTCGTTATACGAAAGAATCGGGATTTGAGGGAAATATCTTTCGGTCATTTGTCTTAAGTACATTCTTACTGCTGGTGAACATAATATTATCGGCGACTGCTCCATCAGAGAAGCTCGTTCCACCTCTCTTGCCATAGATTCCAATATAGCTTGCGAATCAGTAGGATCAATTGAAAGGTAGTTACCATGCTCAGTTTGTTGAATACTATCAGCAACCATTTTCTCTACCTTACCAGACACCGTTAAAACTTTGAGTGTATTACTGCTCCCAGCATATTGAGAAGTTATTTGTTTTGCTAAAGCTTGTCTAGTGTATTCAGTTAATATATCGACATCGGATGTCATTTTTGAATAATCTGCAAGTGTTTCGAAAATAATTGGCAAGTTTCTGATTGAAACATGCTCTCTTAGTAAGTTTCCTAGTACCTTTTGAATCTCTCCTATCGTCATCGGAGTTGGAGTCAATTCGTCCACTAGAATTGGTGATGTTTCACGAATGTGATCAATGAGCTGCTTCGTCTCTTGTCTACCAAGTAACTCATGGGCATGGTTTCTGATAATTTCTGTCATATGAGTAGAAACAACGCTAGGTGGGTCTACGACTGTATATCCCATAATCTCTGCTTCTTCCTTGACCGCTTCAGTTATCCATTTAGCCGGCAATCCAAAAGAAGGTTCAATCGTATCAATCCCTTCGATCGTATCATCGTCTCCAGGACTCATAGCAAGATAGTGATCTAACAGCAATTCTCCTCGAGCCATTTCATTTCCTTTTATTTTGATGCGGTACTCATTTGGCTGTAGCTGAATATTATCTCGTATACGTACGACAGGAATTACTATACCGAGCTCAAGTGCAAGCTGTCTTCGTATCATAACTACACGGTCGAGCAAATCTCCGCCTTGTGCGGTATCAACAAGTGGAATTAGTCCATAGCCAAATTCAAATTCTATAGGATCTACATTTAATAGATTAATAACATTCTCAGGACTTTTCATGTTGTCCGTAGCAGCTTCCTCTTGGAATTCCTCTAGCTCCTCTGGATCTTCTTTTTCTGATTTCCCCATCATATAAGCACCAATAACAAGAATAATGGAAATAGGGAGAGTCAAAATTAGTCCTATCGGAGTCACAATTCCTAGAAGGGCTATTGTTGCAGCAGCAACGTAGAGCAGTTTAGGCTGATTTAATAGCTGACCAGTAATATCTCCACCCAAGTTTCCTTTAGATGCTGCTCGTGTAACGACAATACCAGTTGCAGTTGATATTAAAAGAGCAGGTATTTGAGAAACAAGTCCATCCCCAACAGTCATTGTAGAGAATAAAACGGCAGCCTCACCAAAAGGTAGTCCAAACTGAACTACACCGATGATAATACCAAATAGTAAGTTAATAATTACGATAATAATACCAGCGATCGCATCACCCTTTACGAATTTGGTTGCACCATCCATTGCTCCATAAAAGTCGGCTTCTCCACTTACCTTTTCACGTCTCTCTCTTGCTTCCTTTTCCGAAATCATTCCGGCATTTAAGTCAGCGTCAATACTCATTTGTTTACCAGGCATGGCATCCAAGGTAAAACGGGCAGCAACCTCTGATACACGTTCCGCTCCCTTAGTAATTACGATAAATTGGATTATAACTAAAATTGCAAAAACTACTAACCCAACTAACATATTCCCACCTGTAACAAATGTTCCAAACGTTTCTACTACTTTCCCCGCATCCCCTTCAGCCAAAATCGCGCGTGTAGTGGAAACATTAAGCGCAAGTCTAAATAAGGTTACTAATAATAATAATGTTGGGAAGACAGAAAATTGTAATGCCTCTTGCATATTCATTGCAGTCATTAAAATCAATAGAGCAATAGTAATATTAACAATGATTAAAAAACTCAATAACCAATGAGGAAGAGGTATCACGAGCATAGCCACAATAGAAATAACTGCTGCTAATACGGATATATCGCGGACTTGCATATACTTCCACCTCAATCTTTAAATTTTTTGTTTAATGCGATAAACGTAAGCTAATACCTCTGCTACCGCCTTAAAGAATTCATCGGGAATTCGTTGACCAATTTCAACTTGGTCATACATCCCTCTAGCCAGTGGCCGATTTTCAACCATTACCACGTCATTTTCCTTAGCAATCATTTTAATCTTTTGAGCAACGTAATCGGCACCTTTCGCCACTACGATTGGCGCTTCCATTGATTGGTCATCGTACTTTAGTGCAATAGCATAATGAGTAGGATTCGTAATGACAACATCAGCTGTAGGAATTTCCTGCATCATTCGACGCATGGCCATTTCTCTTTGCCTCTGCCGGATACGTGATTTAATAATAGGATCTCCCTCTGAGTTCTTATGTTCGTCCTTTATATCCTGCTTAGACATCTTCAAGTTTTTCTCGTAATCGAAGCGCTGATAGAAGAAATCTAAGATCGATATAAACAACAAGACAAGGGAAGCGACAATACCCATCATCCCTGTTAGCCAGCCTATAGTTGATAAGGTGTCCCAGGCAGTTTTGAAGGATAAAGAGAGCACTTGCTCAAGATTCATCCATAAAATCATCGTTGTGACAGATCCTATAAATGCAATCTTCAGAATGGATTTTAATAGTTCAATGACCGCCCTCATCGAGAAGATTCGTTTAAGTCCCTTTATCGGGTCTATTTTCTTCAAATCAAATTTCAAAGGCTCCGTCGTAAACAGCAAGCCAAACTGAAAGAAGTTTGCCGCAACAGCTGCTACTACAGCTACTAACATGATAGGGAGCAAAATCATCGCCATTTCCATTAGCATATCCTTATAAATTTCAATAGCTATGGGGATGGAAATTGAATCCATTAACATATACTTTGTAAAAGTAACATTGAAAAAAGTAAAAATCTCATTTCGTAAAAATCCTGCAAAGAAAAACATAAAGACGAAAACTGCTAGTAACACAATGGCACTTGTGACATCCTGACTTTTTAGCACTTGTCCTTTTTTTCGAGAATCCTGTCTTTTTTTAGGAGTAGCCTTTTCTGTCTTTTCTCCTGCGAAGTACTGTAAATTCAATCGGAGCATCAACATATTAGCCACCACCTAAAATTATCATTAAATCTCGCATAGCGATGATCATCATCTCGAATACTTTTTGCATAACAGCCAGTAAGACTCCCATCATGACTAATAACACAATAAATGTAACTCCAATTTTTATGGGGAATCCCACTACAAAAATATTTAATTGAGGAACAGTACGAGCTGTTATTCCTAATGCGATATCCACTAGAAATAGAGTCGCCACGATAGGAATAGACATCTGGAAGGCAACTGCAAAAACTCCCGCAAATGTTTTCATAATGAATTCCACATAATTTTCTTGTCCAAAAGCGAGCCAAGTCGTTTCCATAGGGATAAACTGATAGCTATAAAAAATTCCGTCTAAGAGCAAATGATGACCATTTAAAGCTAACAGTAATAAAAGTGCAATAATATTTAAAAATTGTCCTATCAACGGACTTTGGGCTCCAGTTTGAGGGTCTATTACATTGGCAATTGCAAACCCCATTTGGAAGTCGATAAATCCGCCGGCAATTTGAATTGCAGAAAGAATGATATAGGCTAGTAACCCTACAAATAAACCTACCATTACTTCCTTGATGATTAATAGTATGTATTCTCCGTTAATTTCAAAAGGACTCACATCCATCGTGTAATACATCATCCACGAAAGAATTACTGCAAAGGCAATTTTATGCGTAGCTGGAATAGTACGATGTGAAAACAGTGGCAATGTAATCATGAACGCTGAAACTCTTGCAATAATTAATAGTAATACAGTTAGGCTAGGTATGATCTCTTCCATTGAACTAACCAATATATCTCACTAAGTTTTCAAAAATATCTGCAGCATAGGAGGTCACTTGCGATAGCATCCATGGTCCAAAAAAGACGATAGCCACTAAAACTGCAATAATTTTAGGAACAAATGCAAGAGTCTGCTCCTGAATCTGTGTTGTTGCTTGAAAGATAGACACTGCAAGACCTGTTATTAAAGCCACTAACAAAAGAGGACCTGATGCAAGAAGAATGACCCAAATGGCTCTTTCTGCAATTGATATTACCATTTCATTACTCAATACAATCAGCTCCTAAAAACTTTGTAGGATGGACTTCATAACTAAATACCATCCGTCCACTAACACAAACAATAAAATCTTAAATGGTAAGGATATCATTACCGGTGGTAACATCATCATCCCCATCGACATTAGGACACTTGCCACAATCATGTCAATTACTAAGAAGGGGATAAAGATCATAAAGCCTATTTGAAAGGCTGTTTTAATTTCACTTAAAGCAAAAGCTGGTACCATCACTGTTAGAGGGATGTCATCAATTGATTCTGGCCGCTCTGCTTCGGTATATCTTAGAAATAGTTCTAAATCCTTTTGTCTTGTATGCTCACTCATGAAATCCTTAAATGGTCCACTAGCATTTTCATATGCCTGTTCTAACGTAATCTCCTCATCAAAGAGAGGAGTCAAGGCCGTTTCATTCACTTCCTGAAGCGTTGGTGCCATGATAAAAAACGTTAAGAATAAGGCTAAACCAACTAATACTTGGTTAGGTGGCATTTGTTGGGTTGCTAAAGCTGTACGAACGAAAGACAAAATAATCATGATTCTAGCAAAGGAAGTCATTAATATTAAAATACTCGGTGCCAAAGATAAAACCGTTAGTAAAAGCATTAATTTGATAGAAGTGGAGACATTTGACGGATCACTGTCCGAGAAGAATTGGACGAAATCATTCATTGTTTTTGCGCTCCTTTGTCTTCCAATCCTTTAATACTTCACTACGGTCTCTTTTTATATCATCTAGCTTCTTTTGAAACGTTTCATTAAATGAAGGATTTTCATTATTTTTTGTCTTATGAATCTTGTTTTTTGATAGTTTATTCATTAACTCCATAATATAAGGAAGCGTTTGAGCACTTCCAAGCTTATCCTCATATAGCTTTGTTAACTCTTCTATTTCTTGAGGATCTGTAATTTCTTTCAGTAAATTTATATTTTCTCCAATTCCTACTAAATACAGCGAGTTGCCAATTTGCATTAACTGAATTGACTTGCCTTGACCAACCCCAACTCCTCCAAGATTATGGATGAGCTGGTTATGCTGAAAGCTTCTATTTCGTTTATTGATGAAACGTAATAACCCATACAACAAAGCAATGACAAATACCAAGGCAA
Source organism: uncultured Psychrobacillus sp. (assembly GCF_938022135.1). Lineage (NCBI taxonomy): Bacteria > Bacillati > Bacillota > Bacilli > Caryophanales > Bacillaceae > Psychrobacillus > uncultured Psychrobacillus sp. Next base: position 29,409 of record NZ_CALIED010000056.1, on the reverse strand, counting down.
AAATCATTTTAATGTAATCCCAGGCTGTAATAGATACTCCACTTGAACTTGCTTCTTGTGGAGTATTTTCTTCCTGATCTAATTCTTTGTTTTCCTCGGGCTCTGCGTCTGGGGCAGTTCCCTTGTTTATACGTTCAAAACTCTCTTTAATACTCTCATTTGAATCTACAGCTGCCTCCGTGCCTAAAGGGACAGAGATCGATAAAAGAAATGCAATACAAATACTTAGGTAAAGCTTCCACATCATTTCTTACCCTATCGCTTTAGAGATTGCTTCAATTACTCGGTCAGCTTGGAAAGGTTTTACGATAAAGTCCTTTGCCCCAGCTTGAATAGCATCAATAACCATCGCCTGTTGTCCCATAGCAGAACACATAATAATAGTTGCACTAGGATCTTTTTCTTTAATTTTCTTTAAAGCCTCGATACCATCCATTTCAGGCATCGTAATATCCATCGTCACTAAATCAGGTTTTAGTTCAGCGTACTTTTCTACTGCTTGTACACCATCTGCGGCTTCACCCACTACTTCAAAACCATTTTTTGATAAAATATCTTTAATCATCATGCGCATAAATGCAGCATCGTCCACTATTAAAATTCTCTTCGACATATTATGTCTCCTCCATTACTTAACGTAAATTATTAATTCGTTCCGCCTGGCTTAGAATATCTGTAATTCGAACACCAAAGTTCTCATCAATTACAACGACTTCCCCTTTGGCAATATGACGATTATTTACAAGTATATCTACAGGCTCTCCGGCTAATTTATCCAGCTCTATGATAGAACCACTAGTAAGTTCCAAAATTTCCTTCACCGTTCTTCTAGTACGACCTAATTCTACTGTTACTTGAAGAGGAATATCAAGCAGTAAATTTAAATTTCTAGACTCATTAGGTGTAAGATTTGTTGCTTCAAAACTAGCAAATTGAGCTTGTTGCACCTCTACAGGTGGTGTATTACTTTGTCTTGGTTGATGCTGCGGTGCTACTGGCTGTTGAACTGGTGGTACAACTGATTGTTGAACTGGTGGTACAACTGATTGTTGAACTGGTGGTGCCTCATAATAGTCTGGCACAGGAGCAGATACGTGGTTAGTTTCTACTCTTTCCTCATATATCGTTGCTGCTGCCTCTGGCTGAGCATCTTCTCCCTCTCCCAGAAGTGTCTTAACAAGGCTTAAACCAAACTCTAATGGTATAAGCTGCATAATATTAGAATCTATTAAGCTTCCTACTCGTAGTCTAAAAGATATTTTAATAAGCAAGTCATCATTAGGGATCGCTTCCTCGCCTTCCCCTTCGATCAGATTTAAAATATCTATGGAAGGTGGAGAGATATCTACCTTTTTATTGAATACAGTGGACATTGAAGTAGCTGCAGAGCCCATCATTTGGTTCATAGCCTCTTGTACGGCACTTAATTGAATTTCACTTAGTTGAGGGCTTGGATCTATCCCATCTCCACCTAGCATTAAGTCAGCAATTACTGCAGCGTCTGACTGCTTAATAACTAGTAGATTCATACCTATTAGTCCAGCAGTATATTGGACTTGTACGGCGACATAAGGATGTGGAAATTCCTCCACTAACTTACTTCTATTAATCATGCTAATATGTGGAGTAGTAATATCCACTTTTTGACCTAATAAGGAAGATAGAGCAGTAGCAGAGCTTCCAAAGGAAATATTACCGATCTCCCCTAACGTATCTATAGCAAAAGAGTCTAAGTAATCTTCAATATTCGTTGTATTTATGTTTGCTTTTTCTTCCTTCACATTGTCAACCGTTCCACGTAGGAGGGCTTCAATTTCTTCTTGGGAGAGCATATCATCACTCATCATCATCCTCTCCTCCTTTCAAAGTTTCAATTATTTGTACTGCCATTTTCTTTTTAAGCTTACCGGGCTGTGCTTTAAACTTTGGTATATCTCCTACTTTAATTGTAAGAGCATCTTCCACTTTAGCATTTAATTGAATGACATCGCCCAACTGAAGATATAAAAGATCTTCCATCGTGATTTCAGTAGAACCTAATTCAGCCACGACTGGTATTTCTGCTGATTTAACACGTTTTTTAAGGACTGCTAATTGTTCCGGTGACACTTCTTTTTTATTCGTTTGCATCCAGTAGCGCACTGATAGGTTAGGTACAATTGGTTCTAATACTACATGAGGAATACAAATATTAATCATTCCACTGGTTTCTCCAATAACCGTATTAAACGATATGACAACTACCGTCTCATTTGGCGAAATCATTTGTAAAAATTGCGGGTTTATCTCTAATTCTGTTAAGATTGGATCGATATCCGCTATATTACTCCATGCTTCTCTTAAATTATCAAAGGATTTTTCAAAGAGATTTGTCATTATTTTTGTTTCTATTTCAGTTAGATTATCTACCTTTGTATGCGTCTGACCCTTCCCTCCCATTAACAAATCCAGCATGGAGTATGCGATATTGGGATTTATCTCCATTAGAATGTTGCCTTCTAGAGGCGGAACCTCAAACACATTTATGAGTGTCATATGAGGTACAGAGCGTATAAACTCCTCAAAAGGAATTTGGTCTACGGACACTACAGATATTTGAACATATGATCTTAACTGGGCAGAAAAAAATGTGGTTAAAAGACGTGCGAAATTTTCATGTATACGTGTCAAACTTCGTATTTGGTCTTTCGAGAAACGCAGAGCTCTCTTAAAATCATAAGTACGAATTTTCTTTGATTCCTGTTCGCTCTTCATTTCGTCCGCTGTCATTTCACCTGTCGAAAGGGCACTTAACAATGCATCTATTTCTGATTGAGATAATATATCTCCTGCCAATCTGCCCACCTCCATTCAAAAAAGTACTTTACTGAATAATATAAGAAGTAATATAAACCTGCTGTACTTCTCCTTCATTCATCAATTCATTTATTTTAGTTTTAAGCGAGGACTCTAAGGTTAGCTTTCCTTGCTTACCTTCTAAATCCTCTGGCGACATTTCTGAAAGCTCCGTGATCAAAATATTCTTCACTTGGAAATCACGTTTTGTAAGTTCCTCTGCCGCCTTTGTACTATCCGTTTGAACTTTCATAGAAATCCGGATAAATTTGTCGCCTGCTAAATTAGTTGTAATTTCCTGAATGTCTACAGAAGACTCGACAATCTCATCTATTGTAGGTTCGTTTGCTTCTTCACCTTTATTGAATTGAAAATATAGTAAAATTGCAACCACACCTACCAAAGTAAGAGAAACTAAAATAATTAGCATCATTGTTAATAGCTTGTTGTTATTCTTCATCCTGTTCACCTCTTAAATAAGGATTCGATAAAATATGTATTTCCTTGTAGAACTGAGCGATTTTTTCATACACATCTTCTCGTGATTCTAACGCCACATATTTATGACCGTTCGTTAGCGTTATCGTAGTATCTGGAAAAGATTCAATCGTCTCTATGTATAATGCATTTAACGAAAACTCTTTACCGTTTAAACGAGTTAAACTAATCATTTATTTAAGGGCCGGGCCATTCAAGGAACGGCCCACCCCTCCCTTACTGTCAAGCTGTTAAACTATTCTTTATCGTTTTAAGTTAACTAATTCCTCTAAGATTTGGTCTGAAGTTGTGATAATACGAGTATTAGCTTGGAATCCACGTTGCGCTACAATCATGTCTGTGAACTCTTCAGATAAATCAACGTTAGACATTTCTAGGAAGCCTGATTGGATTGAGCCTCTACCTTCTTCAAGTGGATTCCCATCAAGTGGGGCTCCAGAAGCAGGAGATTCCTTAAAGTAATTTGAACCTGCTTTTGTCAATCCACCGCTGTTTGGGAATTTTGCAATTTGGATTACTCCTGCATCCTGTAAAGCACCATTCTCATCCACAAAAGTTACGGTACCATCTTGTCCAATAGACATACTTTGAGCAGTAGTAGGGATACGAATCGGAAAAGTATCTCCTACAACGTATAACCCATCCCCATTAACTAAATCACCATTACTATCCATATAGAAGTTCCCTGCCCTAGTATAAGAAATATCTGTACCTGCATTATCAGTTAATTGAAAATATCCATCTCCCGATATACCAAGGTCTAATGTATTACCAGTTGATTGCAGTGATCCACCAGAGTGTATTGTATCAATAGTTGCTAGCTGTGAGCCTAATCCTACTTGTTTAGCATTAACTCCCCCTCTAGTGTTTGATGGAGCAGAAGCACCAGAAGTTGTTTGTGAGATCAAATCTTTAAAAACAGTACGACCTTTTTTAAATCCGTAAGTGTTTACGTTAGAGATGTTGTTACCTATTACGTCTAATTTTGTTTGAAAGTTTTTAAGTCCTGAGATACCTGAGTACATTGAGCGAATCATTGATGAATTTCTCCCTTCGATTTGTGTGCTAGCTTCAATCAGTCCACTGCACATAGCATCCTTTAAAGGTCCTGCTATCCTAGCACTATTGTGCCGTCTATATTGGTAAACAATTGATTGTTTGCTTCCTTGCGATCCATTGCAGTAATAACCGTGGCATTTTTTGCACTAACGATTAAGGCTGCTTGTTCCATCAATACTAATGAGTCCTTGACACCTTTGGAGCGCGCTTCTGATACTTTGTCACTTACAAGCTGCCACTGCGCATCTGAAATATGAATATTTCTTTCTAGTAATCGCTGATTGGCATGTTTGCTTACCTTTAATTCTGTTTTTACCGTGGCTTCATGTAAATGCTGTAAAAACGCCTGTTTGGGCGGTGTGACTTGCTTAGCGGTTATTGGTTGACGGATACCTGGCTGCATGGAGACACGGTTAATAGTAACTTGGTCCATTGCAAGTCTCCGTTCTATTTATTATTGAATAGAATTAATTTTATCTGCTGTTATCGTTGTACCACCAGAAAGATTAAATACAATCGCACCATCTTTTTTAGAGACGGATTCAACAACACCTGTAGTTTGTCCAGCTTCAGCAGTATAACCAATAGTTTTTCCAATCATCATGCTTGCCTCTACTAAACTATTAGAGCTTGCATTGCTTGATAATACTTCTGAAATATTGCCTGGTGTGATTTTCTTTCCATCAGATAGAGTAAATTCTACACTACCATCTACGAATTTAACTCCAGCTATAGAGCCAGTTCCTTCATTCGTAATTGGCTTACCATCTTCATCTTTTTTATCTGTTAGCTCGTGCCATTTTACTTGCTTACCAACAAAATTGCTGTATTCAATCATTTGGGTTTGTTCTTGTGCCTGGGCAAACTTTTCAAAGGCATTCGTTAAGTTCGTCATTTGCTCTAAGGAAGAAAACTGTGCCATTTGAGCAATGAATTCGTTATCCTTCATTGGATTTGTAGGATCCTGATTTTGAAGTTGTGTCATCAATATTTTTAAAAATTCATCTTTTCCGAGCGTACTATTACCCGTTGTTTTTGTCGTTTTTTTAGATGACAGGTACATATTGCTTGTAATTGGTGTTAAATCAGCCATTTTTATACCTCTATTTCACTTAGGAATTCTTGGAACGTGGTTTGTGTATCTGAAACATCCGAGTCTTCTTCTTGTTCATCATGCTGTCTATGTTGTTTAAAAGTAGAGTCTTGGAAACCTTGGTTTTTCTCCTGTTTTGCTGCATCCTGCAAAGCCTGGGTAATTTCCAGCTTCTCTATTTGTATATTTTGGTTTGCCAGTCCTTGTCTTAATTGACCAGAATGCGTGTCAAGCAATTCTTTCCCTAAGGCAGTTGATGCAAGCATTTTTGCAGTTAAGATTCCATCCTTTTGTATCAACTCAATGCGGATTGTTCCAAGCTGTTCAGGATATAGCTTAATTACTAATCTATTGGCTCCTGCTGCTTGTCCAAATTGTACCCGATTCATCACCTTTTGAAGTTCTTTTAGAAACTCCTCTGACTGAGCAGACTTTTGTGTAGGGAGAGTCATGGACACTGTCTCTACTTTTGTTTGTACAGTGGTTGTCTGACCTTGATTTACAGAAGTGGTTTCTTTACTTTCTGTTACTACTTCTGTACTCATTCCTTTAGTTACTGATTGATGCATTACCACTTGTTGTATAAATGCTTTAGCTACGGGAGTAGAGTTTCTACCTTGTGTTAATGGTAAATTTGTTAAGTTTTCCTTTAAAGTTTCCAACGTTTGTTTTAGATCAAAAAGTGTCGTTTCTTGTTTGAATGTCAAATCACTTTTGTTTCCTATAAGTTGGACTATCTTTAAAAGTTCTACTGCTTGTTTTGCTTCCACTGGACTTGTAACATTATTCGATGCTTGCCCATTTAAAGTTAAAAGGATAGAGTCAACAAGCTTTTGAGGCTGTTCCATTACATTCGCAAGAATTTCCCAGACATCCTGTTTCTGATCTGGATTCTCCAAATCTTCAAGTTTGCTTAGCAGTTTATTTAACAATTGATGTAAGTCATTTGAGTCTACTAGTAGTTCATCCGTTTGAAGTAATTTCTGTGCATCCTCTATGGATTCGACATCTAATAGAGAAAGTAAATCTTGGATAAGACTTTGCTCTGTATTCACAGGACTTTCCACATTTACAGATGGTACAGACTGACTGGAAAGAATTTGTCCAAATACATTTCCAAAGGCTTGACTGTTACCTGTTGGTAACTCTGTTTTAGGTTGCACAGCTACAGGAGGTCTCATATTAACAATCGCTATGTTCATTTTTCTTTCACCTCCTCTCACATGCAAAACACGATTTACTGCTTGGTCATTAGCTCAGTATATTTAGCAGCATCCTGAGGTGACATTTTTTCATAAATTTTTGCAACAGTATCTGGTTTTAAACTCGCCAAAATTCTCATTGCCTCTGCGTCACTCATATTCGAGATAACGGGAGCTGCTGATTTTGCAGACATTTTTTCGAAGGTAGAAACTACCTCGGCATAATCTCTCTTTGATTGCTCATTTTGTCTCTTTAGTTCTTCAATTTCCTGCAAAAGGTTTTCCTGTTCTAACAACAGGGATTCTTGGGATTTCTCAGAGTTTTCTATTTCGTCATGAAGTTGATTAATTTGTACTTCTTTTTGCTGAATCTCTGCTTGCAGTGAAACAACTCGCTCTTCTAAGCGGATTGATTTTGTATTGTCATCCAATGGCTTATCCTCACCAAATGATGTAAGTTCTTTAGCTTTTTCAAATACATTAATATTTGTTATTTGGGCAAAAGTTAAAAGGAGAGCCAAAGCAAAGAGAAGCGGTATAATAAACAAATATAATATTTTCTTGCCTAAGCCGATTTTTCTTGGCCCGTTGTCCATCGTATGAAGGCTTTTCTTTTGATTATTCTTTTTTGCCATGCTTTACTCACCTAATCTCTTTGTTTTGAAACTTTAAGGAAGAAATCTCATCTAAAACAATCGCTTCTAAGCGATACTGTTCTTGTTGAAAACTTTCAAAATCCTTTTCTTTCATTTTTTCGAACTTCCGAACCTCTAAGCTTTTTTCCAACAGTTTTTCCTCATACCAGTTCATCTTGGATCTAGCCTGTATAACCTCTTTTTGTACAACTTCAATTCTTTTTTGTAGGCTCTCTAGAAAATTAGAATAATGATGTATTCCATCAATACTTAATCCATTGGACAGCAAATCGTTTTGAGTGTCTAGAGTAGACTCTCTTTTTTTCAAAAGATTGTATAGTTCCGTAGCAACCTGTTCAAAGGCATTAACTGATTCTTTGTATGCTATTTCTGTTTCTGACTTTTCCTGTTCACGAACCGTAAGCACCTTAGCAAATTTATATTGATAAGCAACCATCTTAAGCTCCTCCGCCTGATAACATCACTAATTCATGAACACTATTGTCCAAAGAAACTTTATCCAAATATCCTTGCTTTAAAAAAGCAGTAATTAAAGGTTCATATTGAATGGCCTCATCAATCTCTTTGGAAGTTCCTCGCTTGTATGCCCCTATATTGATCAAATCCTCTGATTTATTGTAAGTAAAGTAAAGCTCACGCAGCCTTTCAGCAGCCTTCACATGCTGTTCATCTGAAATATGGTTCATTAGACGACTTATACTTTTTAACACATTGATAGCAGGAAACTGCCCTTTGTTGGCTAGCGCCCTATCAAGCACTATATGTCCGTCTAGTATTCCTCGGACTGTATCAGCAATAGGCTCATTCATATCGTCTCCATCTACGAGTACCGTATAGAACGCTGTAATGCTTCCTTTTTCATTAGTGCCCGTTCGTTCTAACAGCTTAGGTAAAATAGAAAATACGGAGGGAGTATATCCTCTTGTAGCTGGAGGTTCACCAACTGCTAATCCTATTTCTCTTTGAGCCATCGCTACTCGGGTAACGGAATCCATCATTAGCATGACATTTAAGCCTTTATCTCGAAAATACTCTGCAATAGCAGTTGCAGTAAATGCTCCCTTAATACGCATAAGAGCTGGCTGGTCAGAAGTAGCAGCTACCACGATTGACTTTTCCAATCCTTCTTTGCCAAGATCCCGTTCAATAAACTCTCGAACCTCTCTGCCACGTTCTCCAATAAGGGCAATTACGTTTAAGTCAGCATTCGTATTTCTTGCAATCATCCCAAGTAGGGTACTTTTACCTACACCTGAACCAGCAAAAATACCAACCCTTTGTCCCTTTCCGACTGTTAGCATACCATCAATCGCCTTCACACCCACCTCAATTTGCTCATGAATAGGTGGCCTAGTTAAAGGATTTGGAGGATCTTGCTCGGTACCAACCGTACTTAAGCCTTTAGGTAGCACGGTTCCATCTATTGGATTACCCATGGAATCAAGTACTTTCCCAATTAACTCAGGACCTACTTTTATTTCTAAAGGACTGTTTGTTCCTTCTACTAAACACCCTGTGGAAATTTCACGTATATTTGTATAAGGCATCAGGACTACAGTTTCTTCTTTAAAGCCTACTACTTCAGCAAGAATGACAGATGGACCATTTTTAGCAGAATTAATATGGATTTTACATACATCTCCAATAGAGCTCTCGGGGCCTTGCGACTCAATCATTAATCCAACTACACGATTTACACGGCCGTACTTTTTAAAAGTAGAGACTTTTGGTATTTGTTGGATTAAATCGATTGCTTTCATTACTCTCACTCCATGCTTTCAAGAATATCAACAAGCTTACGTCTTAACTCTTTTACTTGTTCATCAATACTTACAACTATTCGACCATGATTTGTTTCAATATAACAATCTGTATCATTCATTTCCTCGTCCACGAAAATCATAAATGGCACGTCTATTGGGAAGATCGAAGCAAGCTCTTCTCGATTTTTAGACACTAGATTGAAATAATACGGGGATACATATATTTTTATTTCTTTCATTTCACGAGCTTCTTTTAAGCCCCTTTGAACAATAGACAAAAATAAATCGTGATTTTCCTCTAATTTAACCCCAATAATGCGCTCTGCATTTCGAATACTCAACTCAAGAATTACTTGCTCTTGTTGCTGTAAATAGGCAGCAGCATTTTCATATGCTGTTTGCATCGCTTCGTTTGCTGTTTTTAGTGAACTTTGCATGTCAGCTAGTGCCTTTTGCCTGCCTTCTTCTACACCTTGTGCAAATCCTTCTTCGTAAGCACTTTGTTGATAGCTAAGCTTTTGGTTATTCCATTCATTTAGTTCCTGTTGAATTTGTTGCCGAGTATTTTCCACTTCTAATTGCAGCTGTTTCTGTTTATTCGTTATTTCTTGGTTGACCTCTTCCAACATTTTGCTACGCTCTATATTGAAGTTTTCCTTTATAGCGAGCGGTGTTTCATCACTTGTCTCTTCTACAGTGAGATTTCTTATATGAATCGGACGAAATTTTTCAGCATTTCCATCCATTTGTACGTTTCGGAAAATTTTAGACAATAATGTCATCTCCTCCACCACGGGCAATGATAATTTCACCTGCGTCTTCTAAACGTCTAATAACCGATACAATTCTACTTTGAGCTTCTTCTACATCACGTAATCGAACAGGACCCATGACTTCCATTTCTTCTTTGAACGTTTCTGCCATACGCGTAGACATATTACGGAAGATAATATCCTTCACTTCCTCGCTCGATACCTTCATAGAAAGAATAAGATCTTCATTTTCACAATCACGTATAACTCTTTGAATAGAACGGTTGTCCAACGTAACAATATCTTCGAATACAAACATTCTCTTTTTAATCTCTTCTGCAAGCTCTGGATCTTGAATCTCTAGAGCATCCAAAATGGTTTTTTCAGTAGTTCGATCAACACCATTTAGTACTTCTACAACTGCATCTACACCGCCAGTTTCTGTAAAGTCCTGAGTTACAGTAGAGGAAAGTTTTCTCTCAAGCACTGATTCTATTTCACTAATCACTTCCGGTGAAGTAGAATCCATTGTTGCAATCCTTCTAGCGATATCTGCTTGTACTTCTTGAGGCAGGGAAGATAAAATAATCCCCGCCTGCTGTGGTTCAAGATAAGATAAGATTAAAGCAATCGTTTGAGGATGTTCATTTTGTATAAAGTTAAACAGCTGCGTTGGCTCTGCTCTTCTAGCAAAATCAAAAGGACGGACTTGTAAGGAGGACGTCAAACGGTTGATAATTGCTTGAGCATGCTCACTACCAAGTGCCTTTTCAAGAACTGTCCTTGCGTAGCCAATACCACCCTGTGATATATAATCCTGTGCTAGGGCAATATGATGAAATTCCTCTATAATACCTTCTTTTATTTCTGGTTCTACTTTTTTCACTCCAGATATTTCAAGAGTTAATCGTTCAATTTCTTCTTCATTTAAATGCTTATAAATGGAAGCAGACACTTCTGGTCCTAGAGAAATTAATAGGAGCGCGGCTTTTTGCTTACCTGTTAATTCTTTTTCTTTCTCTTTTTTACTCATAGCCGTCCCTCCTTAATCCTCTGCTATCCAAGTACGTAATAACTTTGCAAATTCCTCTGGCTTGTCTTTTGCCATTTTTTCTAGCTGCTTACGTCTTAAAGTAGATTCTGTTTCTTTTTCATTATTAATATCATCAACTTTTGGTATCTCTCTTGCCTCTTCAACAATTAGTAATTCTTCCTCTTCATCACTTCTTCTTGAACGAAGTAAACTAATGACTAGAAGAATAATGGAGACTAATAATATTCCACCAATTACATATATCCACCAAGGGATTGTTGGAGAAGATACTTCAGCAACCGAGGTTTTCCCTCTCAGCTCTTGAACCGAAACTACAATCTTGTCTTCGACTTGTTCCTCTGTTAGTTCTCCTACGCCCTTGTCGATAGAAGTTCTTACAATCGTAGCAAGCATCTGTTCGATGTCTCCTCGTATATCGTCCGGTAAGGATGCAACATCTTCTGCATCTGGTGGTTCAACCATTACTTGTATACCTATGTCTCTAATTTTATATGGGCTTTCGACAATTTCTTTTCTGATCCGATTTACTTCATTGTTTATTGTATCTTCCGATCTTTCGTAATCTCCATTAGCAGTAGTGCCTTCTACGTAATTGGTGAAGTTATCAGTAGCATCCTCTCCTTGAGGAGTACCACCAGCTACTGGATTATTACCGGTAAACGTTTCAGAAATACGCTGAGCACTAATTTCAATTCCAGCCATATTTTCTACATCGACTGGCTCTACGAGATTCTCTTCCCGATTTTCTTGTTTAAAATCGATATCTGTAGTAATGGATACTACTACTTTATCTTGACCCATTAATGTACCTAGCATGGTTTGCACTTGTCGTTGCAAGTCTCGCTCAATGGTCTTCTTCAATGTCATTTGATCTGTGACAGTTGTACCGCCAGAACCATTTGCCTGCTGGAGGTCGAAATATTCTAGGAATTGGTTTCTTATAACGATATCTTCAGTAGATAAGTTCGGTATAGATTTAGAAACTAAATTGTATAAGGACGCTATTTGTGTCTCTGAAAATTGATAGCCTGGTTCTGTGTTTAGCACGATAGAGGCACTTGCTGTTTCATTGCTTTGAGATAAAAATACCCCTTCTTCAGGTAAGGTAATCATTACCTTTGCTTCCTTAACACCTTCCACGCTTTTAATCAAATTGGCTAGTTCAGTTTGAGTAGTAGCCAGCTTTAATACATTAAACTCGTTATCTGTCATCCCAAAGCCTGCATTTTGAGAGAAGAAGCTATAATCAATCATTCCTGATTGCGGAAATCCTTCTGCAGCCATTTGCACTAATAAAGTATCCTTCTGTTCCTTTGGAACTAATATAGAAGTTCCTCCAACAGCAATTTCATTTGGTATACCTTTAGAATCTAAATTTTCTTTTATACGTCCTACTTCAGAAGGTGTTACCTCTGAATATAAAGGAACCATTTCCGTTCTTGTTAGAAAAAAGGTCAGGACCGCAGCAAGAATTATTACACCTAGAAATCCGCCAATTATAGTCCCTTTTTGACCTTTAGTCCGACTCTTCCAAAAGGTTGTTATATCACTTTTAATTTTTGTTATACGCTCATTCATTTTTATCCTCCGGTTATGGTGAATATTTTAGCTCGATATATTACAATAACCGAGGTCTAAACCTGCATACGCATTATTTCTTGATATGCTTCTACGACTTTATTACGAATCTCTAATGTTGCATTTAATGCGATACTTGCCTTCTGTGATGCGATCATTACTTCATGAAGTTCAATGTTTCCACCACTTATTAGTTTGTTTGTTGCTACATCTGAAGCCTTCTGTGTATCATTTACCGAGTTAATAGCACTTTGAAGGAAATCACCAAAGTTTTCTTGTGCTTGAGATGGACTCAACTTATTTGTTGCCAAAGGTGCATTTACTTGGCCAACATTAAACATAGATACTGATTCAATAGCCATTAAGCGTTAAACCTTCTTTCTATTTTCCTATTTCAAGTGCCTTTGAAAGCATTGCTTTATTTGCATTAAAAACAGTGACATTCGCTTCATATGAACGAGTAGCAGAGATAAGATCAACCATCTCTCTTAAAGGATCGACATTAGGCATTGCTACATATCCTTCCTCGTTAGCATCAATATGTGTAGGATCATATACAAGTTTAAAAGGTGTTTCTGCATCCTCTTTAACTCCCGACACCTTTACCCCATTTCCTACCCCACTTTTACTAGAAGTTCCTCTTGCTACATTTAAAATGCTAGAAAAAGAACCTTCGATTGGTTGTAGAGTTACCGTTTTCCTTCTATATGCCTGCCATTCCCCATCGACCATTTTCGCTCGTGTCGTTTCTGCATTAGCCATATTAGAAGAAATAACATCCATTCGTAAACGTTGAGCTGTAAGTGCCGACGCAGTAGTGTTCATCCCATGAAATATAGACACTATCAACCGCCTCCTTTAATAACTGTTTGTAGACTATTTAACTTACCGCTAACACGATCGACTAAAGCATTATAGTATAGCTGGTTCGTCGCTAAATTAGCCTGCTCCTTATCCATGTCTACCCCATTACCATTACTGCTATATCTTAAATTGGAATAATCAAATGCTCCAGGTGAGGCTTGACTAGCTTGAAAGTTAAAATGCTTTTCTTCCGTGCGGTAGGCAGATATTGAAGACTTCTTAGCATTTTCTAAAAAATCATTAAAGTTAACACTTTTTGCTTTGTAATTTGGAGTGTCAACATTCGCTATATTTTGCGCTATAGTCTTTTGTTTCATAGATGCGAAATTCAAACCTCGTTCTAAATTCTCAATAGTACCGTTAAAAATTCCCAATTCTTTATCCCCCCTATCTACTTTTTATGAGTCATTTTTATTAATTTTCTATTAAAATCACAATAATCTTATTGTAAAGAAAATGTAACACAGTGTCTATTCTATTTCTTGAAATTTCATAGGACTTTTATCCTTTTTTTATAGACAATCGACAAAACAACTGTCACATTTGTAGAAATGTGTCTTATCCTGGAAAAAATATATCCATCTAAATCCATTTTTAGAATAAAAAAAGAACCTACTCTAGAAATTTCTAGAGTAGGTTCCATTTATTAGGTTATTATCGCATTTTAAGTTGTGCAAGTTCTGCTAAAAATTTATCATTAAGAACTTTTATATAAGTTCCTTTCATACCAAGAGATCTTGATTCGATAACTCCAGCACTTTCCAGTTTACGAAGAGCGTTAACAATTACAGAACGAGTGATTCCTACACGGTCAGCAATTTTAGATGCTACTAAAAGTCCTTCGTTTCCGTCTAATTCTTCAAAGATATGCTCAATAGCTTCTAATTCACTATATGATAATGAGTTAATAGCCATTTGTACTACTGCTTTGCTTCTAGCTTCTTCTTCAATTTCTTCTGATTTTTCACGTAGGATTTCCATACCAACTACAGTAGCACCATACTCACCTAAGATTAAATCATCGTTTTGGAACTCATCTTTAAGACGTCCTAGAATAAGTGTACCAAGACGTTCTCCACCACCGATAATAGGAACAATTGTAGTTAAACCATCTTTAAACAATTCTCTATTTTCCTCAGGGAATACAGAGTGTTCACTATATACATCTAAGTTAGATGACGTTTCACTAACGTGGAAAAGATTTTTTGTATATTCCTCAGGGAATTGACGCTCTTCCATCATTTTAATGATACGATCATTTTCGATTTGTTGGTGTACTTCGTGTCCTAATAGCTTTCCTTTTCTGCTAACGATAAATGCGTTACATTCTATTACATCACTTAATGTTGCAGCCATTTCTTTAAAGTTAACTGGTTTCCCAGCAGATGCCTGTAACATCGAGTTAATTTTGCGTGTTTTGTCTAATAAATTCATTTAAATAAAGCCTCCATTGTAATTTTCCTATTTATTTTAATATTCTAAAGGTTTTTAATTGTTTTTGAAAGTAATAAGAATCGGATTTTAAAGTATAAATTGTGATAAATCTTTGTTTTTCACAATATTGTCAAGTTTAGAGTCAATATAAGCAGGAGTGATCTGTATTTGAGCAGGTGAAATATCTGAAGCCTCGTAAGATAGGTCTTCTAAAATTTTCTCCAAAATCGTGTGAAGACGTCTTGCTCCGATATTATCGGTTTCTTGGTTTACCTGATATGCTATATCCCCAATTCTTTCAATTGCCTCATCTGAAAAAGAAATAGTTACTTCTTCAGTTAATAACAAAGCCTCATACTGCTTTATTAGCGACTGATGAGGTTCCTTTAGAATTCGGACAAAGTCTTCCTTCGTAAGCTTCTCAAGCTCTACACGAATTGGAAAGCGTCCTTGAAGTTCAGGGATTAAATCAGAAGGCTTAGACATATGGAAAGCACCAGCAGCAATAAACAATATGTAATCTGTTTTTACTGCTCCATATTTTGTCGTAACTGTTGAACCTTCTACAATTGGTAATATATCTCTTTGTACCCCTTCACGAGATACATCAGCAGAAGAGCTTCCACCATTTTTGCTAGCGATTTTATCCATTTCATCTATAAAAATAATACCTGTTTGCTCCGTCTTTTCAATGGCAATTTGTGACAACTCATCGTTATCTATTAATTTACCCGCTTCTTCTTGAATTAATACTTTTCTAGCGTCTCTTACTTTCATTTTTCTTTTTTTCTTTTTCTTAGGCATTAAGTTAGAAAGAGCGTCTTGCATATTCATGCCCATGCTTTCCATTCCTCCACCTTGTAGGGCGTCGAATAAAGATGGTGACTGTTCTGTCACTTCTACCGTTACTATTTCATCCTCTAACTTACCATCTCTTAAATCTTCGGCAATTTGTGAACGTTTTATACGTACATCTGTATCCTCGGTGTCTGATGAATCATCTTCAGGCTTTCCACCAAATAAAGCTTCAAATGGATTTTGTCCCGCATTCTTCTTTTTAAGAGAAGGTACAAGAAGCTTTACAATAGCATCATTGGCTAAACGTATAGCCTGATCCTTAACTTCTTCCATTTTTTCTTCTCTTACAATACGAATAGCAGCCTCAACTAAGTCTCTAACCATAGACTCTACATCTCTACCTACATACCCTACTTCTGTAAATTTAGTCGCTTCTACCTTTACAAAAGGGGCTTTTGTTAGCTTGGCAATCCTTCTTGCAATTTCAGTTTTCCCTACACCTGTAGGTCCAATCATCAAAATATTTTTCGGGATTACTTCTGCTTTCATTTCTTCGTTTAACATTTGTCTTCTATAACGATTGCGTAAAGCAACGGCTACAGCCTTCTTTGCTGTTTCTTGGCCTACAATATATTTATTTAAGTGCTCTGTTATTTGTTTAGGGGTTAAGTTAGTTTCCTTCATGTTCACCTAATACCTCCACAATTATTTGATGGTTTGTAAACACACAAATGTCTGCAGCTGTGTTCAAAGCAGCCTCTGCAATTTCCTTTGCAGTCAACTTGTCTCCAGCGTATTGTTTTAATGCTCTTCCTGCTGCTAATGCATAATTTCCACCTGAACCTATTGCCAAAACACCGTCATCGGGTTCTATAACCTCTCCGGTACCAGAGACAAGCAACAAGTGCTTTTTATCCATTACTAAAAGCATCGCTTCTAATTGGCGAAGCATTTTATCTCCACGCCATTGTTTAGCTAACTCTACTGCTGCTCGTTGAAGATTACCATTGTACTCTAACAATTTTCCTTCAAACATCTCGAAAAGCGTAAAAGCATCTGCAACAGAACCTGCAAAACCTGCTATAACCTGACCATTAAATAATCTTCTAACTTTTTTTGCTGTATGCTTCATTACCACTTGATTTCCTAAAGTAACTTGACCATCGCCTGCCATTGCATAGCTTCCATTATGACTAACTGCAAATATAGTAGTTGCATGAATTGAACCCATTGTATGACCTCCTGTAGTTATGCCCTTGGGTGGGCATTCATATATGTCTTTCTTAAATGCTCTTTCGTTACGTGAGTATAAACCTGAGTCGAGGAGAGATGAGCGTGCCCTAGCAGCTCTTGGACACTTCTTAAATCAGCACCATTGTTAAGTAGGTGAGTAGCAAATGTATGGCGAAGCATATGGGGATATATAGTTGTATGCATAGAAGCTTTTTTAATCATACTATTCAAGATATAACGCACCCCATCAGTAGTAAGGTGCTCACCTCGATTGTTCACAAATAAGTATGGATGAGAAGTCTTTTTCATCAGCTTAGGTCGGCTAGTGTGCATATACTCTTCAACTGCAGCAAGTGCATAGTCTCCCACTGGTATGTATCTCTCTTTTCTTCCTTTACCCATAACCCGCACTACACCATAACTACTATCTATATGACTGTTTTCAATGGAAATAAGTTCGCTCACACGCATCCCAGTTGCATATAATAATTCAAGTATGGCAATATTTCGAACAGACAATAGATCTGTCCCTTTATTTTTCTCGAATAACTTTTCCATTTCCTCTTCATAGAAAAATTGTGGTAATCTCGATTCTTTTTTCGGATGATACAAAGATTGAAAAGCATCGTCTCGAATACTATATTCCTTGTTTAAAAATTTGTAATAAGATCGGATTGACGAGATTTTCCTAGAAATAGACGTTCTTGCTAAATTTTCATCATACAATTTAGTAATATACAACCGAGCATGAATATATTCAACGTCATTTAATTCTTGGACACCCTCCGCCTCTATAAACTTTAAAAATTGAATAATATCTTTTTCGTACTCTCGAACTGTTAGATTAGAATAATTTTTTTCTAATTGTATATGTGCAATAAAAGAATGAAGTTCCTCTTTACCAATCACAAGTAACCACTCCAATTCATCTATTGTAAAAGCCTCTAAAAGTATACAACTTTTTAGAGGCTTTTAGCAATTATATCGATGTACTTTTCATAAAATTTTGAATCGTTGTTAGTGCTCGATTAGCCATCTGCTCTGTGCGTACTTTCTTATCTCTTACTTTAGGTTGTAGCTCTGGGAACAAACCAAAGTTAATATTCATTGGCTGGAAATTTTTCGGGTTGGCTTCTGTTATATAACGGGCCATGCTCCCTAGAGCCGTCTCGGCTGGGAATACAACTAGTTCTTCACCTTTTGCCAATTTTGCAGCGTTTATGCCAGCTAATAACCCACTTCCAGCTGATTCCACATAGCCTTCAACACCTGTCATTTGACCAGCAAAAAAGATTTGTTCATTAGCTTTTAGCTGATAGGTTGGCTTTAAAACATATGGCGAATTAATGAACGTATTGCGATGCATTACTCCATATCTTACGATTTCTACATTTTCTAAGCCAGGAATTAGCTTTAGTACTTCTTTTTGTGGACCCCATTTTAGATGTGTTTGAAACCCTACGATATTATAAAGAGTGCCTGCAGCATCATCTTGTCTTAGTTGGACTACAGCATATGGTCTTTTGCCTGTCTTAGGATCTTCTAGGCCTACCGGCTTCATAGGACCAAATAGCAATGTCTTTCTACCTCTTGCAGCCATGACCTCTACTGGCATACAGCCCTCGAAATAAATTTCCTTTTCAAATTCCTTCAAAGGTACAACCTCTGCCTCAATAAGAGCATCGTAGAAGCGATTAAACTCTTCCTCCGTCATAGGACAGTTCAAATAGGCTGCTTCCCCTTTATCATAGCGAGATTTTAAGTATACCTTATCCATATCAATACTATCTTTTTCTACAATTGGTGCAGCTGCATCATAGAAATAAAGGTAATCCTGACCTGTAACCACTTTTACCTTCTCTGCTAGGGCCGGGGATGTTAAAGGACCTGTAGCGATCACCGTAATGCCCTCCGGTATTTCGGTTACTTCTTCATTTACAATCTCAATTAATGGATGGCTTCTAATAGAATCAGTAACTCTACCCGCAAAATCATGTCTGTCTACGGCAAGTGCACCGCCTGCAGGAACACTACTATTGTCCGCTGAGGAGATGATCAGAGAATCCAACATACGCATTTCCTCTTTAATAACCCCAACAGCATTAGTTAAGTTATTTGCTCTAAGAGAGTTTGAGCAAACAAGCTCAGCAAATTTATCTGTATGGTGAGCTGGAGTCTGTTTGACAGGTCGCATTTCAAAGAGACGTACTTTAACTCCTCTGCTAGCTATTTGCCAAGCAGCCTCACTTCCGGCTAAACCTGCTCCAATAACGTTTACTATTTCAGTCATGTCGTATCCTTCTTTCTAGCTTTGCGGATCTTCCTTATAATCACACGCAACACATTGTATTTGTATTCCTTTTTTCAACTTCTTCTCTACTAGCATTTCATTACATTTTGGACACTGTCTACTAATTGGCTTATCCCAAGAAAGAAACTCACATGTAGGATACTGATTGCAGCCATAGAATAAGCGTTTTGTTTTACTTTTACGCTCAACAATTTGCCCTTCCTCACATGATGGACATTTCACACCAATTTCTTTAACAATTGCTTTTGTATTTCTACAGTCCGGGAAATTACTACAAGCCATGAATTTTCCATAGCGCCCTAGCTTGTATACCATTGGAGAACTACATTCTTCACAATCCTCACCAGTAGGCTCATCTTTTATAACGATTTTTTCCATTTCAGCTTCTGCGTGTTCCAAGTGTTTTTCAAACTCAACATAAAATGCATCAATAATTTTCTTCCATTCAACTTGACCTTCTTCTACACTATCCAAATCTCGTTCCATTTGAGCAGTAAACTCAATATCTACGATTTTCGGAAAGAACTCTGATACAAGCTGATGAATAATAGTACCTAACTCTGTTGGAACAAATCTCTTCGTTTCTAGAGCTACATAGCCTCTTTTTTGTATTGTATCTAAAGTTGGAGCATATGTAGATGGTCTACCTATGCCTAGTTCCTCTAAGGTTTTAACAAGTCGCGCTTCGGAGTATCTTGGTGGTGGTTGAGTGAAATGCTGCTTAGGCTCGATCTCTGTAGCACTTACTTTATCTCCAACTTCCATAACAGGCAACAATTTATCTTTGTCGTCTGTTTGGTCATCTGAGCCTTCTACGTAGACCTTCATAAAACCAGCAAATTTCACTTGAGAACCGTTAGCTCTAAAAATGACTTCTCCATTTTTCAAATCTACTGCAACTGTATCCAAAGTGGCTGGAGCCATTTGACTTGCAACGAATCTTTCCCATATAAGTTTATATAAACGGAAAAGATCTCGAGATAATATTGCCTTTAACGAATCAGGTGTTCTTAGTACGTTTGTAGGTCGAACAGCTTCATGCGCATCTTGGGCTTTTTTATCTTGCTTCTCCGCTTTCTTAGTCGAAAGAAACTCTGATCCATATTCACTTTTTATAAATTCAGCAGCGTCTGCCTTAGCTGTATCCGAAATTCTAGTAGAATCCGTACGCATATAAGTTATAAGACCAACAGTACCTTCTTTTTTACCAAGGTCAATTCCTTCGTAAAGCTGTTGAGCAAGCATCATTGTTTTTCTAGCTCTAAAGTTTAATTTTCTAGCTGCCTCTTGCTGTAGTGAGGAGGTAGTGAATGAAGGCGCAGGATTACGCTTTCTTTCTTTTTTAGTAACATTAGTAACGTCAAAATTTTTGCCTTTCATGAGATTTAATACAGCCTTAACCTCATCTTCATTGGTAAGCTTTGCTTTTTCTTTTTCTTTGCCAAAGTAAAGAGCTTCGAATGCTTTTTTACCTTTTTCAAATTTACCCTCGATAGACCAATATTCCTCTGGGATAAATTTTTCAATTTCTCGTTCACGATCAATTATTAGTCGCAAAGCAACGGATTGTACACGACCTGCTGAAAGACCTTTTTTAACTTTCTTCCATAGAATAGGACTGATATTATATCCTACTAGACGATCTAGAACTCGTCTTGCCTGTTGGGCATCTACTAAATCCTTATCAAGCGGTCTAGGATGCTTAAATGATTCTAGTATAGCATCTTTTGTTATTTCGTTGAATACAACACGACAGTCTGACTCTAAATCTACGTTTAGAGATTTTGCTAAATGCCAGGCGATTGCTTCCCCTTCTCTGTCGGGGTCAGCCGCGAGATAAACTTTCTTTGCTTTTTTGGCCGCATTTTTTAGATCCTGAAGGACTGGCCCTTTACCACGTATTGTAATGTATTTTGGTTCGTAATTGTTTTCTACATCGACACCCATTTGACTCTTTGGTAAATCTATAACATGTCCTATCGATGCTTTTACTTTATATTTCTTTCCTAAATATCGCTCAATCGTTTTTGCCTTCGCTGGCGATTCTACTATAACTAAATAATCCGACATAGATGTGCCTCCTTATAGAAGGTAACTCGCTTCAATCTGCAAAACAAATACCTGTTGCAAAATGTATAACAGTTTCTTAGTAATTGCAAGACTTTTCAATTCTAAATTTAAAATTTTATACTTTTTATCTCATTTCCTCGAGAATTTGGTGGCCATCCCAAATAGGCTTTGCCCCTTCTAGTATCAAGTGATGTGGGCCTTCTGATAGGTCTGAATGAATAGATCCTGGAACTGCGAAAATTTCTTTTCCATTTTCTAAGGCATGCTCCATTGTAGAAACTGTACCACTCTTCTTATGTGCCTCTGTAATAACGACACCTAACGACAAACCACTAATAATCCGGTTTCTCATGGGGAAATTCCACTTTTTTGGAGTAATATAGGGAGGGTATTCAGTTACTAGTAGGTGACTCTTCGACATAAAGTTCGCTAAATCCTCGTTTTCTTTTGGATAAATATTAGAAAAACCTGTGCCTAATACCCCAATAGTTTTTCCGCCCATTTCTATTGTTTTTCTATGGGCCAGCGTGTCCGCACCTCTCGCAAGACCACTTACAATAACATAATTTTGTTGAATTAGAGGGGGTAGTATTTTTTCTATACTTTTTTCTGAATAGGAAGTTGCCTTTCTAGAACCAATTATAGCAATCTTTTTAATGTTAGCTAGTAAGCTTACATCTCCTTTAGTATATAAAATCACTGGAGGATCATATAATTTCAAAAGACTTTCTGGGTAATAATTATCATTGTAAGCGATTGGGAGAATATTATGTTTCTCATAGGTTTCAAGAAGAGGGTGATAAACTAACTCTTTATACATATTTTTCAAGTGAATAGCTCTTTCAATGGGAATATTACACAATTTAGCAAGAAGGGTTGGTTGGATGTTTTCTAGTTGGGATAGGTCGGGATCTATTTTTAGAAGTGGAATTACTTTAGGGAGAGGTACAGGAAATACATAATGTAGAGCGAGTAATCTTCTTTGGAAAGTTTGTTCTATCATCAATTAACCCCTTTTATGAATTTTTTTATACGAAAAGTATGAGCATATGTATGCCCTAACAGGTAAATGGGTAATTATTAGTTTATAAAAAGTACGACCCATCATTCGATGAGCCGCACTTTTTTAATTAATGTGTTTTACAAGCGTCGTAAATTCCTGCTTCTTTAATAGCTTCGATTAACGTTTCGCCAATTACAGATGGAGTAGCAGCCACTTTCATACCAGCAGCTTCCATTGCTTGAATTTTGCCTTCTGCCGTACCTTGGCCACCAGAGATAATTGCTCCAGCGTGACCCATACGTTTTCCAGGAGGTGCAGTTTGTCCACCAATAAATCCTACTACTGGTTTCTTCATGTTAGCTTTGATCCATTCAGCAGCCTCTTCTTCAGCAGTACCACCGATTTCTCCGATCATTACTACAGCATAAGTATCTTCATCTTCGTTAAATTCTTTTAACACGTCGATAAAGTTTGTACCATTTACAGGGTCTCCACCAATACCTACAGCAGTCGTTTGACCGATGCCTGCTTGAGTCAATTGATGAACCGCCTCATATGTTAACGTACCAGAACGTGAAACTACGCCTACATGTCCTTTTGTATGGATATATCCAGGCATGATCCCGATTTTACACTCATCAGCTGTAATAACACCTGGGCAGTTTGGTCCCACTAAACGTGTTTTCTTGCCTTCCATATAGCGCTTAACTTTTACCATATCCAATACAGGAATATGTTCAGTAATACAAATAGCCATATCTAGCTCAGCGTCAACAGCTTCCATGATTGCATCAGCAGCAAATGGAGCAGGTACGTAGATTACAGATACATTAGCTCCTGTATCTTTAACAGCATCCGCTACTGTATTGAATACAGGTACGCCTTCTACTTCTGTTCCACCCTTACCAGGAGTAACCCCAGCAACGATTTTAGTGCCGTATTCTAGCATTTGTTTTGTATGGAAAAGAGCAGTTGAGCCCGTAATTCCTTGAACAATTACTTTAGTATCTTTATTAATATATACGCTCATTTTATGTCCCTGCCTTTCTTATCCTACAAGATTAACGATTTTTTGAGCACCGTCTGCCATTGAATCTGCTGCAACAATATTGATGCCTGATTCATTTAATAATTTCTTACCTAAATCTACGTTTGTACCCTCTAAGCGAACAACTAATGGCACTTGAAGTCCAACTTCTTTTGCAGCAATGATAACACCTTCTGCAATTACGTCACATTTCATAATACCACCAAAGATATTAACAAAAATACCTTTTACATTTTTGTCAGCTAAGATAATTTTGAATGCTTCTGTAACCTTTTCAGCTGTAGCACCGCCCCCAACGTCCAGGAAGTTAGCGGGTGAGCCGCCGTAGTAGCTAATTGTATCCATTGTTGCCATAGCTAGACCTGCTCCATTAACCATACATCCGATGTTTCCATCTAATGAAATATAACTTAGGTCATATTTAGATGCTTCGATTTCTTTTGGATCTTCTTCATCATAGTCACGTAACTCTAAGATGTCCTTGTGTTTGTATAAAGCATTACTGTCAAAGTTAAACTTAGCGTCTAATGCTAATACATTGTCATCCTCAGTTACTACTAATGGATTGATTTCAACGATAGAAGCATCTTTTTCATTGTAAACTTGGTAAAGGCCAAGCATAAATTTAGCTGCTTTATTTACAAGTTTAGCTGGAATGTTCATATTGAAAGCCATTCTACGAGCTTGGAAACCAGTTAATCCTACTACAGGATCAATTTCCTCATAGAATAATTTTTCTGGAGAATTTGCTGCTACTTCCTCAATGTCCATACCGCCTTCTTCAGAGCCCATTAATGTTACACGAGATGTTGAGCGGTCTAAAACTAAACCTACATAATATTCTTTTTTTATTTTACTACCTTCTTCGATAAGTAGACGCTTGATCTCTTTACCTTCTGGTCCTGTTTGGTGAGTTACTAAAACTTTACCTAAAAGCTCTTTTGCATATTCACGTACTTCGTCTAAATTCTTTGCAATTTTTACCCCACCAGCTTTACCGCGTCCACCTGCGTGAATTTGGGCTTTAACAACAATAACGTCAGAACCTAATTCCTTAGCGGCCTCCACTGCTTCTTCTGCTGAAAAAGCAACGATTCCGTTAGAAACTGCTACGCCATATTGTCTAAGGAGCTGTTTACCTTGATATTCATGGATATTCATTTATACATCCTCCCTCAAACTTATGTCACTATTTGCTACCTTTATCATTGTAATAAAGCTGTCACAAATTGTCCATAAAAGTATTATAACTACAAAAAACATAGAATATTCAATCTTTAGAAATCGACAATACACTTCCTATTTTGCTAAAATATTTGTTCAAAATAAGCTTGTACGACACCGATTTACAAAAAAGATTATTTTCTATCCGTAGCTTCTAAATCTTTTATAGAACTTTCTCTTGCATAATCTATTCTGTGATAAAAAGGACAAAATATTACTTCTCTCCTCTTTCTTTATCTACCCTATACACAAATGCAAAAACCTCTGCAACCGCCTGATAAAGTTCTTCGGGTATGGATTGGTTAATATCTAGCTTTCCTAGCAGTTCTACTAGACTAGCATCCTCTTGTATAGGTACAGAATGCTCCAATGCCTTTTCTAATATATTTTCTGCTATTTTCCCTTTCCCCTTAGCTACTACAGTAGGAGCATCCGATTGACCAGGCTTATATGTTAAGGCGATAGCTTCTTTCCTTTTAAACTTACCTTCTGTCATATCCTAATATCCACTCCTTGCTCTTTGGAAGAAGATGAGTTATTTGGCCATAAGCTCGACATTTTTTGTTGTGCAAAGGTTTTTATAAAAATCCCAGACAATTGATAACCAGCAGTTGCCAATCCCTCCTTTAATGTAGGCTTAAGTTTGTTAGCTATCGTTTCAATCGTCTGATCATCATTAAAGAGGTTAATCGTCACTATTTTATTTTGGACTTGCATATCTACTACAGTTTCTTTAAGTGAATCTAATTGAAGGTAAAACATTATTCGAGCAAAATCCGAATCTATTTTCCCATCTTCCTTCATTCTCCCATTCCATTCAAGAGTTGCATCCATTCGCTTACCTAAAAATTCTAAAGGAACTTGCATTAATAATTGATGTTGGGGACCATTTTCTCCCGACAAGAGCTGCAAACCATTCATTCGACTAATAATCGATTCGGCTCCATCTCTGACAGTAGCCGATATATTAGGCATTTGTAGCAGTTCTACAAGTTGCGGTTTTAGCTGGCTTGCTAGTTGACGCACTTCATCTTTCCCGCTTGCTAACTTTCCCTCATAGCTATATCCAAGCATTTTTAGCGTTTCTTTCATTGCCATTTCAAAAGCTTTACCATCTAGTTGACTTAGTACTGTTTGCTCTGCTTGGTTTCTAAACTGGATAAGAGGAGAGTCCTTATTAAGATTGGTTAATTGCTCTAAAGTTTGATTAATGGAATTAATAGTCATTCCTTTTCCCAATAGAGACACTAAATGATCTTTTGGTGTAAGACCGTTTGAGTCGATTTTAAAAACTGCTTGCTGGCTTTGCTCAGAGAAGACCTTAACTAATGAATGAGTTACTAGATTAGGTTTTGCTTCTCCTTCTTTAATATTCATTAAAACTTGTTCCTTTTGAGATGATGATAGCAAAGGCTGATTTTGAATCCAGCTTCGCAACTGCTCAACAACCAGTTTATTTTCTATATTTGGCTGCATTAATTTGCTAATGATAATGATTTCTCCTGCCGTTTGTTTTAATGCTGGGTTATTTGAAATTGGCACTGGATTATTCAATGTCGCCTCAGAAGGTAAGATAGAAGCGTTTATAAGCTGTTGTAATATAGGTAAACGAACAGCAGATGGAAGCTGTGTATTTAGAAGAGTTTGTAATTGTTTACCTAATAGAGCACCTGCTACAGGAAGATGAAAAGGTTCCCCTATCTTCTGTAAGTTTTGGACAATAGCTTCTTTTTGTGATGGAGAAAGTTGTTGTTCCTGCTGTAATGCAGTTTTCAAATTAGTTATAAGTGAAGGAAAACCAGTAGTAGTTTTACCACTCAATAAAGTATCAAACATTTTAGACGTCATTGGAATTTTTAACTCTATCATTTTTTGAATTGCTTCTAGTCCTCCTTTTAAAGTGGCATTAGGAGGTAAATTCTTAATCAGCTGTTCAGCCTGTATAAGTATTTCCTTAGAGATAGGTAATTGTTCTTTTATAAAAAATTGAATGATTGCCTGCATCTCACTTGATTTACTTAAATTCATTGCCTGGAGCAATTGCTGAGACTGATGGGCAAGTGAATTTCCTCCACTTAAGGGACCAGTCACAACTTTGAGCTGAATTTCAGGTGCTGCCTTTGTTACTTGAAAGAAATGAGCATCCCCAGTTTTTAAAGGGGTTTCAAGTTTTGCGATTATCTTTTGGTTCCCTATTTGAACTTCTGCTGTTTGATTTGGGAATAGGTTTTTAATTGTTCCATGTATGACTTGTCCTTCTTTCATAGGGACTGATACCTTCGATGAAATAACATTTGGTGCGTTCAATTGGATGGACGAAAAAGAAGGTCCACTCATACTTTCACCTCGCTTTTTAATATAGATTTAATCGGTTCAAAAGTTTTTCGATGATGCTCACTTGGACCATGCTGCATAATCATTGCTATATGCTCCTTTGTACCATAGCCTGCGTGTTTATTGAAAAGATAGACAGGATACTCCTCGTGAAGTTTATCCATATATTCATCTCTTGCTGTTTTTGCCAAAATAGAAGCAGCTGCAATTGCTAAACTTTTAGCGTCTCCTTTAATAAGGGAGTGATTTTCTATATCTATTGGTAGTTTCATAGCATCTACCAATACAACACTCGGTTGGATTTTTAAGCTAAGCACAGCTTCTGACATCGATTGTTTTGTTGCTTCATATATATTTAGCGTATCAATTTTTTCAACTGATTGAAAATGTATGAAGTAACTAATAGCATTCTCTTTTATTTTCAAAGCTAATTCATTTCTTTTTGCTCTGGATATTTGTTTAGAGTCATTTAATCCTATTAAGTTATTTGTATCTTCTCTTAAAATAACCGCGGCAGTTACAACTGGACCTGCTAGCGGCCCCCTTCCGGCCTCATCTACGCCCGCTATTAGTCCACTTCGATTAACATCAAAACTTTTATCAAACATTACCTTCTCAATATGAGCTTCTTTTTCTAGTTTTTGGACTTGTTGTTTTCTCTTCCAGCTTTCCAATAATTTCTTTGCTCCAGCCCGTTGATCTTCTTCAAGTTCTTTAAACCAGTCTTCTGTGCCATCTGCAACTATTAATTTTTCTTTTATTTCTTGTAAACGTAACATTAAAATCACTTCAGCTTTCTTTTGCTTTCTGTATGTATCGGTTAAAAATATTATAAATCGAGAAAACCCTCTTTACCAGAAGGTAAAAAGGGAATTTTTTCACTCATATTCATCTACAAAATCGAAGGTCAGCTTACCTAATTGCTGATTTCTTATATCACGAACAATTAGCTCAGCCACTTGATCATAATCAATTTCACCGCCGGATGCAAAGCATCTTCTGAGTTTACCAATATGATCAAAAGTGTCTACTAAATCCTCACTGATTTTTGTAATATTATATCGCTCTTCCATTCTCTTTGGATAATGTTCTTCTAAAAAACGTAGCCCATATACTGCTAAGTCTTCCATGTTGATAACAGCATCCTTAATGGCGCCAGTTAAAGCAAGTTTATAGCCTATTATTTGGTCTTCAAATCTAGGCCATAAAATACCCGGCGTATCTAATAGCTCTATTTCCTTTTCTACTTTAATCCATTGCTGTCTTTTGGTTACACCTGGAGTGTTTCCGGTTTTAGCAATATTCTTTTTGGCAAAGCGATTAATTAAAGTAGATTTTCCAACATTCGGAATGCCTACGATCATAGCTCTAATTGGTCTAGGTTTAATCCCGCGTTCTTTCATACGGTCCCATTTAGGCTTTAAAAGCTCTTTAGAGGCTTTAAAAACCGCTTGGAGACCTTTCCCTTCCAAAGAGTTTATTGCAACAGTAGGGTGCCCTTTTGACTCGAAATAAGCTATCCATTTTTTGGTTTGCATATCATCAGCCATATCCACTTTGTTTAGAATAAGTAGCCTCGTTTTTTGATGGACTACCTCGTCTAACATAGGATTTCTTGAAGACAATGGTAAACGTGCATCTATCAGTTCAAAAATAATGTCTACAAGCTTTAGATTCTCGGTAACTTCTCTTCTTGCTTTGGCCATATGACCTGGAAACCATTGTATTGTCATATTGCACCTCCTTCTTAAAGCACTAGCTATTTTCTAATAGCCGGGAAGAAGAATCACCTTCTTACGCACTACTTTGGTTATTTTACAAAACCAGCCTCACCAATTGGCCAAAATACTAAATTTGTTTTCCCTATAATTTCATCGATTTCAATTAAACCGATCATTCGGCTGTCTTTACTGTATAAGCGGTTGTCTCCCATAACGAAAACATATCCTTCTGGGATTTTTTTGTCTCCAGTGATACTTTCAAGCGTAAAGTCCCCAGTTAATGTTCCTTCTGTTAACTCGCTCTTTTTTTGTTCTAAGTAAGGCTCAGCAACTTCTTTTCCGTTAATGTAGAGCTGGTCGTTTTTATACTCGACATGATCGCCAGGAAGCCCTATTACACGTTTTATATAGTTTTTCTGCTCAGGAGCATGAAAAACTACGATATCAAATCGTTTTGGTTCACCGACCACGTAACCAATTTTATTCACTAACATACTATCCCCATTTTCTAAGGTCGGCATCATAGATTCTCCGTCCACAATTATAGGGGTAAATAAAAAGAGTCGAATTAATGCTGCAAGTCCAAAAGCTATTAATAAAGCTTTCGACCATTCCCATAACTCATTCTTTTCTTTTTGTGCTTGTCCCATTCACTTGCCCCCTTTATATACTCTTATATTGTACAAGGAAAATGTAAGAGTGGCAAAATAAAATCGTCTAAATTCAGGATATATAGAGAAAATATCTAAAATAAAATGATCATTGGAGATGATTTCATAATTCCTTTTATAAAAAGGCTATGTGGATGGCTTATCGCTCACCCGGAGGAAAGCGTCCGGCTGGGGCGAAAAATCAATTCTACTCTCTGATTTAAGATTT
>NZ_CALIED010000055.1:0-57168 GCF_938022135.1 uncultured Psychrobacillus sp. | reverse complement strand
CGGTGGCTGAGGAGCTGCCTCCTCGCTTTTCTCCATTTGCCTGTCGGGGCAGAGATAGGCGCCTGCGCTTTTCTTGAAACTTTGGCAATAACTTTGTTGCACCGGCATATGATAAAAAATAGGTAGGTGTTGAGGTTGAATGAAAAAGAGAAAAATCCCTTCGTTATTTCACAAGAGAATTGGTCACTCCATCGCAAAGGACATCAAGATCAGCAACGCCACACGGAAAAGGTCAAGGAAGCAATAAGAAACAACTTACCAGACTTAATAAGTGATGAAAGTATTATCATGTCAAATGGACGAGACGTTATAAAAATCCCTATTAGATCCCTGGATGAATATAAAATAAGATATAACTACGACTCTTCTAAGCATGTTGGCCAAGGTAAAGGAGACAGTCAGATTGGTGATGTTGTTGCTAAGGGGCCTGGGGAAGGAAAGGCCACAGGAACTGGTAAGCAAGCTGGAGACAAGGCAGGGCAAGATTACTATGAGGCAGAGGTTTCCATGGAAGAGATTGAAAATGCTCTTTTTAGTGACATGGAGCTACCTAGTCTAGAGGATAAAGAAAAATCCGAAATAGTAACCGAGCATATTGAGTTTAATGATATTCGGAAAAAAGGTCTTATGGGTAATATTGATAAGAAAAGGACATTAATTACAGCTATTAAGAGAAATGCTCTTAAGGGAGAAGCGGCAATTGCACCTATTCATCAGGATGATTTGCGCTTTAAAACTTGGGATGAAGTTGTTAAGCGCGAATCAAAAGCAGTTGTTCTCGCTATGATGGATACAAGTGGTTCAATGGGAGTTTTTGAAAAGTATTGTGCACGTAGCTTCTTTTTTTGGATGGTTAGATTTTTACGAATGGAATACGAGGCATTAGATATTGAATTTATTGCTCATCATACAGAAGCAAAGGTAGTTACTGAGGAAGCGTTCTTTACAAAGGGGGAGAGTGGAGGTACCATATGTTCCTCTGCTTATCAGAAGGCATTAGAGTTAATACAGGAAAAGTATCCACCTTCTCGGTATAATATTTATCCAGTTCATTTTTCAGATGGAGAAAATATGACGAGTGATAATGAAAAATGTGTGAAACTAGTTAATGAATTAATGAAGGTATCTCAAATATTTGGGTATGGGGAAGTTAATGAACACAATCGTTATTCCACTTTGATGAACACATATAAGACAATAGAAAACCCAAAATTTAGACACCACGTAATTAGAAACAATAAAGATGTATATGCTGCGTTAAAAAGTATTTTTAAAAAGGGAGTAAAGTGATGGACACAAAACTACAATATGCAATTGCCGAAATAACTGAGATTGCATCTGGTTTTGGATTGGATACATTCCCTATGAGATACGAAATATGTCCTGCAGACATTATTTATACATTCGGCGCATATGGGATGCCAACTCGTTTCGCACACTGGAGCTTTGGGAAGCAATTTCATAAAATGAAGATGCAATACGATTTTGGGCTTAGCCAAATCTATGAGTTAGTGATCAATTCGAACCCTTGTTATGCATTTCTATTAGATACAAATAGCCTTATTCAGAACAAGCTAATTATTGCTCATGTACTTGCGCATTGTGATTTTTTCAAGAATAATGTTCGCTTCTCTAACACACGGAGAGATATGGTAGAAAGCATGACTGCCACTGCCGAGAGAATTGCACACTATGAAATGGTTCATGGAAAAGAAGAGGTAGAACAATTTTTAGACGCAGTATTAGCTATTCAAGAACATATTGATTCTTCGATTGTCCGTCCTAAGCTTCCTAGTTATGACTTAGAGGAAGAAGAAATAGAGGAAAAAAGAAAAAGTGAGTATGATGATTTATGGGATTTAGACGAAAAGAAAAAAAATAAGTTGGTTCAGCCTTATCGAAAAAAGTTCCCGCCCAGACCAGAAAAAGATTTGCTATTATTTATAGAGGAGTATAGTCGGGAGCTTGAAGATTGGCAACGTGATATCTTAACGATGATGCGGGAAGAGATGCTTTATTTTTGGCCGCAGCTCGAAACAAAAATTATGAATGAGGGATGGGCAACTTTTTGGCATCAGCGAATTCTCCGAGAAATGGATTTGACTTCAGATGAAACCATTGAATTTGCCAAGTTAAATGCAAATGTTGTGCAACCTTCCAAGACGTCCATAAATCCGTATTATTTAGGACTCAAAATTTTTGAGGATATAGAGAAAAGGTATGACTCCCCTACAGCTGAAATGAGAAGAATTGGAATTGAACCAGGGCTAGGGAGAGAAAAGTTGTTTGAAGTACGGGAAATAGAGTCTGATATTTCCTTTATCAGAAATTATTTGACAAAAGAGTTAGTTAAACAAGAGGACCTTTACTTATTTGAAAAGAAAAATGGGAACTATGAAATAACTGATAAGGATTATGAGAATGTCAGAGATGAAATAATAGCGAGCCGTGAAAATGGTGGCTACCCCTACATTGTAGTAGAAAATGGTGATTTCTCTAGAAACGGGGAGTTGCATCTAAAGCACAATTATGAAGGTGTGGAATTAGATGCGCATTATTTGGAGCATGTGCTTCCATATATCTACCAGCTGTGGGGGCGTTCTATTCATATGGAAACCTTTGTCGAGAAAAAACCAGTGCTCTATACTTATGATGGAAAAAAAGTTTCAAAGAGCCTTATGTAAATACTTTAATATGAAAAAGAGGATGATCGTGAATATAAACGATCATCCTCTTTAAATTTTATATAATTTTATGAACCTACGAAGTCTCCACCATCAACATGAATAGTTTGTCCTGTAATATACGTGGAGTCATTAGATGCTAAGAAGACATAGGCAGGTGCATTTTCTGATGGCTGACCTCTTCTGCCAGTTGGATTGCTTTCAGCATGATTTTCTACCTTCTCGGCATCAAAAGTTGCTGGAATAAGTGGGGTCCATATTGGCCCAGGTGCGACGGCATTTACACGTATACCTTTTTCAACTAGATTTAACGCTAAGGAGCGTGTGAAGGAAGTGATTGCTCCTTTTGTTGCCGAGTAATCGATTAACTCAGCAGAACCTCGGTATGCTGTCACTGATGATGTATTTACAATTGTGTCCCCCTTAGACATATGCGGAAGAGCAGCCTGTGTTAGATAGAACATAGAGTATATGTTAGTAGAGAAAGTTTCCTGTAATTGATCTGGAGTAATCTCTAAGAAATTCATCGTTGGGAACTGTTTTCCTGCGTTGTTTACTAAAACATTTAACTGGCCAAATTCCTCAATAACCTGCTCTATTAACTTTTCGCAGTTTTCGTCATCGCTAATATCTACAGCAAAACTTTTTGCTTTAACTCCATAGTTTTCAACTAGCTTTACTGTTTCTTTTGCATCCTCATGTTCATCTAAATACGCAATAGCGACGTTTGCACCTTCTTTTGCATAAGCAATTGCAACTGCTTTACCAATACCGCTATCTCCTCCTGTGATTAAAGCGACTTTTCCTTTTAGCTTTTCAGAACCTTTATAATTCTCATCATCATAAATAGGTTTTGGACTCATTTCATTTTCAAAACCTGGTTGACGATTCTGTGTTTGTCCTTTGATATTTTCTTCCATTTTTTCGAATTTGTCATTACTCATGTTGAGTCCTCCTTTATTGATCTCTAATAAATGTATTCCCAGATGAAATAAAGACAAACATTAGATAAAAAGACTGACACAAGTTTAGCAAGTACAAACAAGGGTATTAATATAGAGCATGAAATTTAAAAAAATGGGGAATCTAATATGAAACCAATAATAGGTATTACTGCTGAAGTTAAAGATGATAAAAGTTATTACTTGTCTTCAGTATATTCAGATACAGTTCTACAAGCAGGAGGTATTCCTTTACTTATACCACTCATTCCTGATAAAGATATAGACCAGTTATGTCAGCAAATAGACGGGTTGATTATAACTGGAGGAGAAGATATTGATCCTTCTTATTATGGTGAGTTGCCACATCTTCACTTGCAACGAATTACTCCACGACTTGATAAAATGGAATTTGCACTTGTGCAAAAATTTCTAGAGTTAGACAAGCCATATATTGGGACTTGTAGAGGCTTGCATATGCTTAATATAGTGATGGGTGGATCTTTACACCAGTCTATTCATGAGCAAAGAGAAGAATATACTTTACAGCATAGGCAAAATTCAATAAGAACGCACAGATCACATCCGGTTAAGCTAGATAGTAAAAGTAAGGTATATCAAATGTTACAAGAAGAGGAATTTAAGGTAAATTCATTTCATCATCAAGGCGTAAATAAGCTTGGAGATGGGTTGAAAGTAGTTGCTACTGCACCGGACGGTATAGTGGAGGCAGTAGAAAGTGAAAACCACACGTTTATTTATGGTTTTCAGTGGCATCCTGAAGAATTTGCGCTAAATGGTGATGAGCCTTCACAAAAGTTGTTTAGAAAATTTGTAGAAGCAGCAATTGAAAGAAAAACTAACAAATAGCATACCTATTAAAAATAGGAGGTGAAATTGGTGGGTAAAGATAAGAAGGATAATGATATGGAATACAATTCTAATTTGAATCCTGACGATTTTAAAGAGACAGATAAGAACAATGCGGATAAGAAAGATATTACCAAGCCAGGTGGGAAAGAAGAAAATAAAAATAATAAGTAGTTAATATCGTATATAGAAGGCTAAAAATACTAATAAAAGAAGGATTGTTATGGCGTATGTCACAACGGTCCTTCTTTTATTTTCTCAACTTATTTTAAGCATAATAACTATTTAATAGTACAACTTATTCTCATGGAGGTGAAATCTCATGAATGATAAAAAGAAAAATCATAAAAATAAGTTAGATCGTGAAGAGTATGGTTATGGATATGACATCAGTCCAAATGATATGGGTGTGATAGGGCAGAATACAGAAGCAAAAAAACACAATAACAGCCAACAAAAGGAAACAAAAAATAATTCAAACAAATAATTAATCACTTTATGGTAACCACCTCTATTCCATATATATACATATCAACATTTTTGTTCATCTTATTTGTCGATATATGTTCTAATTCGATTGCTTCTCTCTTAGAGTGATATAACAACTTTTTTAGAGAGAAGGGTGCAGTATGTATATAGATGGGATATTTTCAGGTGGTGGGATGAAGGGGATTGGCCTAGTTGGGGCATATCAAGTCTTAGAAGAAAAGGGATATCGTCTAAAGCGAGTAGCAGGAACTAGTGCTGGTGCAATACTTGCCTGCTTTATAGCAGCAGGCTATAACGGGAGAGAAATGGAAGAGCTAATGATGAGTCAGAACTTCCAAAAACTCTTGGATCCACGAAAGACAGTAATACCATTGCCGTTTATGAAATGGTTAAACTTGTATTGGGGTTTAGGTATTTACCAAGGAAAGGCATTGGAGGATTGGTTTTTAGAGAAATTGGCTTATAAAGGTATTTATACTTTTGGAGATCTACCTCCAGGCTCGTTAAAGCTAGTTGCCTCAGATTTAACTAATGGAAAGATGATTGTCCTACCAGATGACTTAAAAAATTATGGAATCGAACCAGATACTTTTTTAGTAAGTAGGGCCTTGCGGATGAGCTGTGGAATACCCTTTTTCTTTGAACCGATAAAATTAAAATCTAGTGTTGGGGACGTAGTAGTGGTTGATGGCGGTGTGCTGAGTAACTTCCCAATGTGGATATTTGAAAATGGGTTAAAAGAGAGACCAGTTTTAGGTATCCGACTTAGCGCAAATATTGAAGAGCCACAACCAAAACAAATAAAAAATGGACTCGACTTATTTGAAAGCTTATTTACAACAATGAAGGACGCTCATGATACAAGATATATATCACGAAAGATTGAACGAAATATAATATTTATACCGGCAGATGAATATAATGCTACCCAATTTGAATTAGATTATGATTCTAAGCTAGATTTATTGCAAAAGGGAAGAGAATCAACCACTCGATTTTTGAAAACCTGGTAATAGCATTTAAGAATGTTTAGTTTATTTACCAAAAAGGAATAATAAAGACAATAAGGGAAGGAGAGATTGATATGACTAATGCAAAAGAACAAGCACTAAAAATATTAAATAGTAATATGATTGGTACTATGGCGACAGTGCAGCAAAATAAACCGCATTCCCGATATATGACCTTCTTTAATGACGACTTTATCCTCTATACCGCAACAAGTAAGAAAACGCATAAAGTAGAAGAAATTGAACTTAACCCATACACACACATCCTCCTAGGGTACGATGGAAAAGGATTAGGTGATTCCTTCCTGGAAATTGAAGGGAAGGTCGAGGAATCGGATGACGAATCGATGAAAGAAAAGGTTTGGAATGATGCTTTAAAAGGATGGTTTAAAGGTCCAGATGATCCGGATTTAATCATTTTGAAAATTACTCCAACACAAGTTAGAGTTATGAATACAAAAGGCGAAGGTCCAGAAATAGTTGAATTTTAAACTCTAAAACACTCAAAACGACAAAGTTTTGAGTGTTTTTATATGCTAGTAAAGAATCCAATAGATTCACTTGCATACATAAAATATAAATGGACAAACTAATCAAATCTATAGGAAGGGCAAGTGATTCTTATAACAAAGATGAAATTAGTAAAAAAGCCGATGCTTGCATATTTTATGGATGGTACCACATCGACGAATGCTTTGGTTGAAAAAAGGATTAGGTATTATAAAGAGATTACTAAAGATAATAATGACGTTTTATATAAAAATATCCCAACTAACGAAGGCATTGTTACGATTATTTTTTCTCAATCCTTAACAGATAGCAAAACTTTAGAAATAATGGTTTTAATTCCTTTAGCAAATTATATTCACCAAATACATCAGGTGGCAGAACATATGAACCCCTCCAATATTGATGAGATTACACAAAAACTTGCTACTGGTGAAACGTTATTATACTTCCATGAGACAAACCGACTGTTAAGTATACATACGTATAGTGTAAAGGAGCGGGAAGTAACTACTTCAGAGATGGAGAGTACATTCATTGGCCCTCAAGATGTATTTACTGAATCCATACAGACAAATCTTTCGCTTGTTAAAAGACGAATAGTTAATCCCATGCTTAAAAATGAAGACTTAACAATAGGAAGCGTTTCTAATACGAAAATCACTATTATATATATAGATGATTTAGTAGATAAAACATCTCTCGAGCAATTAAAGAGTCGTTTAACCAAGCTTGATTATCCAAAGTTCTTTGATATTTCTACTCTTATGCAATTAATAGAAGATAATCCCTATTCACTATTTCCTCAATATTATATGACTGTAAAACCGGATACCACATCACATTACCTTGCAGATGGCAGAATAGTTATTTTAATGGATAACAGTCAAGCAGCTCTTGTATGCCCAACCTCCTTTTTAGAAATGTTCATTAGTGCGGAGGATTATTATAATCGCTGGCCATCTGCTAGCTTAGTTAGATCTCTTCGATTTTTTGGTTTTTTCTTAACCATTATGATTACTCCAACTTATATTTCCGCATTAACCTTTCACCAGGAGGTGCTTCCTTATGAGCTCCTTTTAAATCTTCAAGAATCTAGAATGAAAGTGCCTTTTTCTCCTCTCTTTGAGGTGTTATTTATTGAACTAATTGTAGAGGTATTAAAAGAAGCAGGAGCCAGGATGCCAGCGAAAATTGGCCAAACGATAGGGATTGTTGGAGGGATTGTTATTGGTACTGCAGCAGTTGAAGCTGGCCTTGTCAGTAATATTTTAATCGTTATTGTGGCTACTTCTGCTCTGTTGTCCTTCCTTCCACCGGTTTTCCATATGAGTAATACGAGCAGGACTATTCGTTATGTCTTTATACTTTCAGCTGGTATCTTTGGTTTGTTTGGTCAAATGCTCGCATTTGCATGGCTAATTGCCCACTTATTAAGAGTAAAATCCCTCGGTACGCCATTTATGTCACCCGTTATACCGAGAAGGGTGTCTGACTTGATGGATAGTGTTGTACGTTTTCCAATATCTTTCTTAAAGCGGAAAAGCGGCATTTCTCGTTCCAAAAAACGAAGTATATAGGTAGGTGAACATACCTGAGTGCTAATAAAGAGAGTTTAAAAGGCTATCATGTCATTTTTTTGGTACAGAGTATTATGTTTGGTACAGGAGTTCTGTCACTGCCTGAAAGATTGAGTAGTCTAGGATACAGCCAGGCTTTGATACCAATTCTATTTGGAGTAATTGCAAGTATATCTCTATGGCCAATGATCTGGATATGTTCAAAATATCATGCAAAAAACTTGTTTGAGATTAATGAAGAAATATTAGGTAAGTCTTTAGGGAAGTGTATTAACGCCTTTATAGTCATTCAGTTAATTTTACTTGCAACTGCAAAGGTCAGCAATTATGTACAGCTGATTCAAAGCACGGCTCTCCAAGAACAAACGACAAGCATACCTCTTATTTTAGTTTTGCTATTGGTATTGTATATCGTTAATGGTGGTATAAAAAATGTTGCTAGATTTTGTATAATGGCATTTTTTATTACAATACCGATGGTTTACTTTTTAAAATGGTCTATAAATAAAGGCGATATAAGCCATGTTTTCCCTTTGTTTAATCATAGTTGGAATGATTTTTTTGTGGCATTTGACCAAGGCTTTAATACTGTATTCGGATATGAGGTAATATTAATATTCTTTCCTTATATTATTAATAAACAAAAAGCGTTTAAGCATGCATTAATAGGTATTTGGATTAGTGTATCTTTGTTCTTCTTGACTACCCTGGTAAGTGTCATGTATTTTTCTGAATGGCAGCTAAGCAATGTTCAGTACTCTGTTTTACATCTATTTAAAGCAGGGGGATTTTCTTTTGTGGAGAGAATAGATATTTTTGGTATTACCTTGTGGGTATTTTTAGTGCTTTCATCTGTGTCAGGATATATCTGGGCTTCTATGAAAGGTGTAAATTCTATTATATCCAAAAGAAAAAGTTCCCACGTTTATATAATAGCTACCACCATTTTCGTAATCCTCACGCTACCGCTTTCTCATGAAAATTTAGAGAGGGCTTTTATTGTAAGTTATAGAATTGGTTATGGATTATTACTGTGGCCAATTATTTTAATTGCCCTTCACTTCATTAAAAAAAGCAGGTGGAATCATGAGTAAAAAAATCATTTTAATATTATTAATAGGAATGATTTTTTTGACGGGCTGCAATTTGAATGAAAAGAAGGTGCCGATTGAAGGTATTGATATGGTAGGAGTTCTCGGATTTGACTATGAGGGAGAAGGAACTTATAAACTAACTGCAGCCATTCCTCAAAAATCCAAGTATGCTAATGAAAGAACACAAATTTATACAACTACAACTGAATTAGTCACAACAGGAATGGTTGACATTGAGAAAAAAACAGAGAAAAAAGTAGTTCTAAATCAATTACGTGTCATTTTATTTAGTGAGGAATTTGCTACTAGTGGAAAGGTTGAAGAAGTAATCAAGCATTTATACCGAAACACACAAGTAGGCAATGAGGTTTTGCTAGCTATTGTAAAAGGTAGCGCTGAGGAGTTAATGCGACAGGACTATACGGACAAGGCAAGCGTCATAAACTATGTCACTGACCTGCTCCAGCCAAGTGTAAACTTAGCATTTAACCCAAATACTAATATACATGACTTGATGTATACACAAACTAATCCTAATATAGATTCAATTATGCCTGTAATTGAACTTAAAGGGAAAAAGTTGGAGTTAACTGGTGTCGCCTTATTTAAAGGGGATCATATGGAAAACGTACTTCACCCAGATGATGCTTTATATATTCAAGCAATACAGGGGAAGAAAAAATTATCTCCTTTTACCTTAAAGGTAGGGGGAGGAGATACACTCTTACTTGATTTCATTGATAACAGCGTAAAAATTATAAGTAATAAAAGCTTAGAATCCCCAAGATTAAAAATTATACTTAAGATAGAGGGAACGATGTCAGAGTATAAAGGTAAAAGTGCTTCCTTTAAAGACCCGGAAATCATGGAAAGATTAGAAAAAGATGCAGAGAAGGATTTAGAAAAAAAAATCAATGATTTCTTAGAAGAAATGCAAAAATTAGAGGTCGATCCCATTGGATTGACAGAAAACGTACGTCGACATCAGCGAGTTAAGTGGGATACCGAGCTTACCCGTAAAACTATAAGTAAAATGAAGTGGGATAT
The DNA here is from genome assembly GCF_938022135.1 of uncultured Psychrobacillus sp. Taxonomy (NCBI): domain Bacteria; kingdom Bacillati; phylum Bacillota; class Bacilli; order Caryophanales; family Bacillaceae; genus Psychrobacillus; species uncultured Psychrobacillus sp. Next base: position 46,946 of record NZ_CALIED010000055.1, on the reverse strand, counting down.
TGAGGTTGATATGTCTATTTTAAGTACAGGTGTACTTCACTAGAAAATAATTTAAGGAGGACATGAATATCCAGTCCTCCTGCTTATCATACTATTTATTTTTTCTAGAGGAATGTCTTAGTTCTGCAAATTCTCGAGCAAATTCTTCTCGGACATCCTTAGGCTTAATCTTCATATTCTTTGGTGTCTGAGGTAAGGAACCAGTGTTATTACTACTTCCCTTTTTGTCGTCTCTACCCATGATGTGATACTCCCTTTCTAAAATTTTCTCTTTATTAAGATGAGAAGAAAAGGTAATTTTACTCCTGGGAATAAAACTTATTTAGAAATCATTTTTCCTTTTTCTTGTTCCACTACAGGTGGAATGTAAGCTAATGATGATCTAAAATTTAATTCGAATGTAGTTCCAACGCCTACCTCGGACTCTACATGAATATTTCCATTCATTGCACGGATAACACTAAAAACAACCAATATACCAAGACCAGTTCCTTGGTTCCCTTTTGTAGAGTAATACGGCTCTCCTAAACGACTTAATTGCTCATCAGTCATTCCTGAACCAGTATCTTTGATCGTGATGACGACGCTCGTAGGCGTAGCTTCTGTCCCCACAGTTAAAATTCCTCCTGAAGACATAGATTCTATTCCATTCTTCATAATATTAACTAAGCTTTGATGAAATTTTTGACTGTCACCCATAATTATGGATTCCTCTGCGAAATCTGTAATTATTTCAACAGACCTATTTTGTGCCAGTGGTATAAGCATTTGTATGACTTGATTTAATGCCTTGTTGATGAGAATAGTGTTTTCAGTTTCTGGATCAACTTTAGAAATTGTAAGATAATCTTGAATAACTCTTTCAGCTGACTGAAGCTCACTTTTAACGATAGATAAATACTGCCTTTTTGTGTCTGCTGAAATTGAGTCGTTATGTAAAAGTTGGACAAAACCTATAGCAGCAGTCAATGGATTGCGTATTTCATGAGAGATAGCTGCGCCCATCTTTTCTACAACTCCTTGCCTTTCTAAAGTTACAAGTTGCTGTCTGTAGATTGTAAATTTATCAACCTCCTCTAAAAAGTAGGTGATCATCCCTACTCCTAAAGGTTGTAAAAATAAAAATGCAAAACTTACATCAAGTATGTCATAACCATCTAACATAAAAAGTAAGGGAGTGGTTTGATAAATTCCTACGATATAAATAAAGCCTATTGCTATCCAAATTCGTTGTTCTCTATTTTTTCCCAAAAACCAAGGGTGTATCTTCCATAAAATAAGAGAGAAAATAGCATAATAAGATACTGTTACCCAAAATCCTAAATCTATTCCAAAAAAGGCTCTAATAATAATTGCTGTTAGACCTAGGTATGGACCTAGACCAATATAAAGCGCACCAATTACAAAAGGAATATTTCTTAAGTCCAATAAGATATTTTCAGATAAAGGATAGCTAAATCCGTAGCAAATTATGAGGCTGGCGAAACAATACAGCGTCGCAATGAATTGTACCTTTTTCGTATTTTCAAGCCAAATCAAGCTGAAAAAAAGTAATACTATTAAAAGAGATAGGTTGAAAAAAAAATGTAGCGTCAGCTCCATAGTATTACCTCTTTTCAGAAAGATTGAATGTGAATTAAAACTTTACCAGAATATATATGAAGTTTTTTGTTTGCGGAAGGTAAAGTAATAAGTAGTTTCCTGTTCGGTTCTCTTCGTTCGAACAGTACCTTTTATATTTCTTATAATACCGAAATCAATGGATGTGTCTAGTACTTTAGATTCCATTTGATTTTCTGTGGTAGGACTAGATATTGTAATAAGAATTTTGGTTTTAGTCTCCTTAGTTGTGATAGATATAACGCCTCCATCTGTTAAGGAAACTATATTATTTTTAATGATATTTATGAATGTGTGCTGGAACTTTGCACGATCTCCGTCTATTAAACTAGTAGACGATAAATCAGAGACAATCTTAACGGAATAATAGTTGGCTAATGGTTGTAAAAGCTTTAGAACAATAGGGAGTTCCTCTTGAATATTTAATTCTTTTGTATGTTCTGTTATAGGCTTAGAGTAAGTTAAATAATCTTGAATAATTTTCTCTGCCAAATCAAGTTCGTCTTTTAAAATAGCAAGGTATTGCTTGCTTTTTTCAGAATCTAGGGGTTCTCTAGTTAATAATTCGACAAATCCAATTGCTGAAGTTAAAGGATTTCTAATTTCATGTGATATAGCCGCGCCCATTTGTTCTACGGCTTCTTTTTTTTCTACTTTTATTAAAAGCTTCCTTTGGGTATTTATTTTTTCAAAGGCTTCAATAATATATGTAATGATGGCAATGCCAAGTGGGGGAATAACTATATATGCTATATATAAATCTAAAGTATGTGCGCTCCCACTAGTGTTTAGTACAACTAATAATATAAAAAGGCTCATTATAAGAGCTAAAAAGGAGGAACAAATTATACGATATTTAGATTTTAATCGCATAAAATAAGGAGATACTATCCATAATGCAATACTTAGTATGCCATTGATCGTAAGAGTCATATAGAAACCTAAATCTATTCCATGTAGACCTCTTAGTAAAATGACGATTGCGCACAAAATTGGACTCAACCTAAAATAGAGGCTTCCTATAAGTAAAGGGACCATTCGTAAATCTAACATTAATTCATCCGTTAAATGATAGGAAAACAAATAGCACAGAAGTAATGTAATAACAAAAAATATTAAAGAGGTTTTTTTTCTTTTAAGCAGGCTACCAGGTTTTCTTAAGTTAGTGAAACAAAGGAAAAACAAGATGATAATTAAGGATAAATTGAATAGAAAATTAACGGTAATAAGCTCCAATTTAATACCTCATCTCACCTTAAGATTATAAATTTATATTATCTTTAAATCGAAGGGTATTCAAGTTTTTATTTAATTATTTGGAAAATTTAATAAAATGAAAGTAAATAAAAACCAGATCTATAAGCTAGATCTGGTTTTTACTATAGGCTTTCTTTATTAAAAAAAGAAATTAGCTGCTTATTGGTAGGAGCTTGGATTTTAAACGTTAGCTCTCTATCACCGCTATTTTCAATACGTGGGATGATGGATTCTATTACATGGAACTTCCAAAAAGATGGCTTACTTTTCGTGCTTTTTTCGGTATCCGAAGTCATCATTTTACGTTGGAAGGGATGTAACTTACACATAAGGAATTTTTCTTTTAGACGTATGAGTAAATATCCATCATCTGTTTCAGGGTTAAACTTTTTCATAAGTGATTCACCTAGCTCAAACGTGTTTGATTTATTTTGAACCGATGGCGAAATGACGAATATATTTCCTTTACGAAACACGGAAGTATTAGAAACCTGTTGTAGACCTAACTCGTTAATTAAAAAATCGAGATTTACTTGTGATGCTTCACTAGCGACTGACATAAAGTAGTGCCTCCTTTACAAATCCACAAACTCATTACTATTAAGTATACCCCATTTTCTCATTAATATCTTAAGTTAAGCATAATAAAATTAATAATTTACTGATTTTTCGTAAAAAAAACCAAAAAAAATATAAAAATGGCCTTCCTACTAAGTATATTTTGAGTAGAAACACTTAATTCCTATAATGTAAAAATTTTTATAGAAGGACAAATTAAATGAAATTAATTTTACACAAAAACATATTAAAGTACGTTTACAATAAAAATGTAAAACTTTTTTTCAATTAGTCTGTCTAATTAATAGGGACGTAGAAATGGGGTGATGGGTTGAGTGAGCAACTGTTATTAGTAAAAAGAGCGATAAAGGGGAATGAGGAAGCTTTTTTGGACTTGATGCATGTACATCAGGAAGCATTGTATAGGACTGCTATATCCTTTTTAAAAAATGAAGAGGATGCATTGGAGGCTGTGCAAGAAGTTACCTATAGAGCCTTTAAACATATAAGAAAACTGAAAGAGCCAGCGTATTTCAAAACATGGATCATACGGATTATGATGAACTATTGCCAGGATGAAATTCGAAAAAGTAAGCGTGAATTAGTTGAGGATGACTTACTACACTTAATTGGAGTAGAGGAGAATTTTACCTTTCTAGAAATAGAAGAGGCACTTAAACATCTGACTGACTACGAAAGAGAGCTACTCCATCTCAAATACTTTGAAGACATCAAAATTAAAGATATTGCAATCATGTGGAAGACACCAGAAGGGACGATTAAAACTAGACTACATAAGGCACTCCGCTCATTACGACATCAATTTGAAGGGAAAGGGGAGATGAAGCGTGTTTGAAGAGGAAAAACAAAAATTGGAGACAAGAAAATATGTAATCAACCAGGTAGATGTTCCAGTGGATAGGGTACAAATGTCCGTTAGGAAGGGTTTTGAAAAAGCAAAACAAGAGAAAAAAAGGAAGAGAATGATTGCGAAGCGCAGTATATTGTCCATTGCTATGGCAGCCATTTTATTCATAGCATTTGTAACCTCGGTAAACGTTTCTCCAGCCTTTGCCAACAAAGTGTCAGCGATTCCTGGCTTGGATAGAGTAGTAGCTCTTATTCAAAATGACAAGGGTCTTGTAGCAGCAGTAGAACATGACATCTATCAACCGGTAAATGTATCCCAAACCGAACACGGAATTACGGTTACGTTGGATGGAGTGATTGTTGATGAGAAAGGGATGGTTATTTTTTATACCGTGGAATCGAAGGAAAAGGATTTGAGTGAATTAGGATATAAATATTGGCGAGTGAAGTCAAATAAAAGATCGCCATATGAATATAGTATGGAAATCCGTAATAGCTTTTATCCTTTAGCTACAGAAAAGGGATTGAAGGCTTTCAGCTCTAGTCATCGTATAGAATCTAGGTATAAGTCAAGTCTGCCTTCTGAAGGCCATAGATTAGAAATAGGAATTATCAATGGAGATAAAATTGAAAACTTTAAAATACCCTTTTCCTACGAGAAAATAAATAACTTGGAGAGCAAAACTTTTACCGTGAATAAGGAAGTAGAGATAGAAGGGCAAATAGTAGAAATAAAATTTATTGTAGTAGATCCGACGGGAATGAAATTATTTTTAGAGGCAAAACCAAGTAATACCAAAAAGCTTTTATATGGTGCATTTAATAATATCCGATTGGTAGATGAAAAAGGCAGAGAATGGTCCACGCACGCTGATAGCTATTATTGGGAGCAAAACAAATTTACGGTTTCCGTGCCTGATAGCTTTTATTTTTATAGCCCCAAAAAGTTGACATTAAAGTTTGGAAAAGTAGCAGCAATCGATAAAGACGAGGCTTATTTACTCATTGATACAAATTTATCTAAGTTTATAAAGCAGCCAAAGGATTCTATCTTCTCAGATTTAAAAATTGAAAACAATCAAGTTAGCTTTGTTATCGATGCAGATAGAAACAAAGAGTTCGTTTATTTTCCAAAAATAACAAATGAAAGGGAAGAGGAGTATACATTTAAGTATGACGACAGTCCCTATTATCCAAGCACTCAATATGTGACCAGCTCTTTTACAGATCTCCCAGGTGGGAAAACAAAATTTGAATTTCAAATTCCACCAAATAGTAAACAAGTTAGATTGGCCTTAGATTATTATCCTTCTTGGATTGAGGATGAAAACGTAAAGATTGAAATAGATTTGCAAGATAAATAAGGAAAGTGTAAGTTGCCAATGACTGATAGCGGGTCTCAGGGGTTGATAAAAGCTAAATAAGAATAAAGTAAAAAGACAGCAAATCAACTTTGATTTGCTGTCTTTTTAAAAGTAGGAAATATAATATCAATACATTTCTATTTGACCTACCTGATGAATTTTAAAATCCATATATCCATTGGGCTGAACAATAAAATACATTTTATTTTCCCCAGAAACTAGAGGTCCTTTGTAGTCCTTTTCAAGCTCTACAAAAATTGTAGCAATATACTCCACGTGGTGTGAGCCTCTATCTATTTCTTTAATCTTTGATAGATCTACTTTTTTGAGCCCTTTCTTAAACTCGTTTACTTCAAAATAAGAAGTCGGTAATAGTTGCTTTTGAGCAACTTGTGGGCTCGATAATAAATTGGTAAACAAAATATGAACAGGGTTTATTTTGTCTGGAATATCTAGGTCAACCACTGGTCTCTTACTAACACGCCAACCTATGTTTTCAACTAATTGATATTCTACGCTGTACATTATTTTTTCTGAAGGCTCACCAATAGGTACGGTTAATCGATATTGAACCTTATCCTTATCCTTTTTTATAACCTCTGCTGTAGCTTTTTTCCATTCCTCTAGAGAACCTATGTCAGCTTCTTTTTGAGCGAGCTTTCCTTTATGTTCTAAAATCTCTAAGTCATTTATAAAGTGTTCTGCTGCCTGCGATGTCATAACCTCAGTTAAATATTTCATGAGCTTTGCCTTGGTATTAATGTTACTTGATAGATAACGATAGGCTAAGTCATTATATAGAAAAGTATCATATTCTCTATTCTTATAGCCTCCTCCACTACTTACAAACAGATAGGCCTCCTCATATTTAGCAGCTAGGTCCACAGCTATTTTGTCTGTTAGCTGATCCTTTTGAATAACGGTTTGGTTACTCTTTATATTCCCTGTTGTGGCTGCCTCTGTTATTGGGATAAATGGGGTTTGTAATAGAGTTATTGTGGCTAATGCTAGTAAAACGTTTGTAGGTTTCATTTAAATTCCTCCAATTTGTGTTGTTTAATAGAGCAAAAACATTAGAAAAGGTATTTTGTTAAGTTTGGAGAATATATAGCTAATAAATATTATGTTGAGGGAGCACAGATTATGTCTGAAGAGTTAAAAGAAGTTTATGGAAAGTACCTGATCCCGAAAGAAATCTTACAACTCATTCAACTAGAGGAGAACCTTAACAAGGAAGATTTATCGTTAGATATGATCGGATTTAGACCAGCTACGGAACTTTCTCCATATTCCATCACACCGCCTGACTTAATACCCTTTGCGGAAACTGGAGGGGGTGGAATTCACTTCGGTTTTTTAACTGACTTTCAACAAATTGAAGATTTAATGAGAGCCTCTATTGTATGTGTTTCCCCTACTAACGATCCTCCTATTCGTTACTTGACGAACAGTTTCGAGGAATTTATAAATCTAGTATTTTCGGTTCCTCATGCTGAATTGATCGAACAATTAAGTCTGTATTCAACTAAAGAACAGGAAAAGGTAATAGTAAGTGAATATATGGACGAACTTCCAAGCTCATGGGAAATGAAACAAGAAAAAGTTTTCGCGAAGTTAAAAAGTATCTTTCCCATGGCTGAAAAGGTAGATGTTATATCAAATTTTTCTTCAGCGAAGCAGAAAAGGAAAAATAAAATAGTAATTGAAACTTATGATGGATTAGGGGTTATAGGGAAAAACGGTGGGGAAAGATATAGATTTTTGGATAGTCGGATAAGTGATACAGAAGAGTTATTAAGAATGCGTCGATTTATTCAAGATTCTTCCTTAGAAGAAAAACACGCTTTTATAAGGGATATACAGTATTGGTATGTAGTAGATCCGGATTATAACTATGAGATTTGGTCGCTAGTTCAAGAAATAATCGCAACATTTAACGAGTAGGATTATTTAAAAATGGAGGCTGGTACATAACTAGTCTATAAATTAAAAGAAGGTGAAATCAGCGACTTGATATCACCTTTTTATTTCTTATTAAAGTCAGCCGACTTTCTAATTCTTATTATTTGGAGAGGAGGCGGAGACTCAAAGGGGGGAGCGTACGTCAGCTGAAAGCTGTGCCCCTGTAAAACGTACGCCATAACAGAAAATTACTACAGAAAAAAATAATATAAGACCCTCAAAACTATACCAAATCGTAGAATTTTCAAGGCTATTTATTCTGAGGAGAGTTTATCCCACCCCCAATTCATTATTTGTTAGGTAAAGGATATTTTATAGCATTCTTTTTTATTTTCTTTTTTGCTGCTTCCTTTAAATCTATGTCTAATAGGTTTGCGAGTTGTAGGAGGTAGATTAGAACATCTGCCGCTTCTTCTTCAATGCCTTGTTTGTCGTTTGCTATAGCTTCTTCTGGGGTACGCCATTGAAAGTGCTCTAATAGTTCACTAGCTTCTAAAGATATAGAGATCGCGAGACTACGAGCATCAGTATTGCGAACCCAACCTCTTTTTTGGTTAAACTCCAAAATTTCTTCTGTTAATTCCTTCATATTCTTCTGCCCCTTTTGTAACCATAAAATGGTTTAAATGTATTGTATGTCTACCATTATTATAGCCAAGCTGATAAACAAATGGTCTATAATCTTTTAAACATAGCGGCTTATATATTGATATAATATTGAACTATACATAATGCGATTGAGGGGAGATATATGAATCTAAAAGGAGTTTTGCTATTAATATTCTTATTTCATACTGTAGTAAACGCAACTAGGCCAGTCATTACACTCTCAGCCGACGAGTATGGGGCATCTATTTGGATCATTGGTATTCTAACCTCTACATTTGCCTTTTTACCATTAATATTTTCAATTCATGCCGGCAAAATAATAGATAAAATAGGAGATAGGCTCCCTATTATTATCGGGTTTGTTAGCCTTATAGCCGGTATGATTGTTCCTGCTGCTTTTTCTACTATATGGTCTTTGTTTGCAAGTCAGTTACTGTTAGGGATAGGGAATATAAGTATACCTATTGCCTTACAAAATCAGTTAGGTCACCAAACGACTAAGAAAAACAGAGATTATTATTTCAGTATGTTCAGTTTGTGTGTTGCTTTTGGAGCTGTAGTAGGTCCTCTCATGGGTGGATACTTATCGGAACATATATCCTTTCAAATTGTTTATATAGTATGCGTGGGAATAGGATTAACTGCCATTATCTTCTCTTTAAAAATCCCTAAGGCAGAGCAACAAATACATAGAAAGCCAACTAAAATGATTGACTCTATCAAACTATTAGAAAGCCCGTTAATTAGACGGGCCTTGTTCTCCAGTGCCTTAGTTCTTTATTCAAAAGACATCTTTGTTGCCTATTTTCCGTTATTAGGAAAACAAATGGACTTGTCTACGTCTACAATAGGTTGGATCATAGCGCTCCAGGGATTAGCAACCATGTTTGTCCGTTTTGTGTTACCAAAGCTTTTAGAAATATATAAGAGGGAATTTATCTTATTCGTATCCATATTTGTCGCAGGGATTGCCTTTTTATTGTTGCCTTTGACAAGCTCCGTCCTTGTAATTGCTTTTCTCGCAATTATGATGGGGTTAGGCTTAGGGTGCGGACAGCCAATCTCCATGACAACGACCTATAATGCATCTCCACCAGAAAGGACAGGGGAAGTTTTAGGACTACGAATAACTATAAATCGCTTATTTCAGCTCATTGCACCAGCTTTTTTTGGTGTAATTGGAGGCTCTGTTGGAATGGCAGGCGTATTTCTTTTTAGTGGTGTATTTCTAGTTGGAGGATCTTTGTTGTTTAAGGGGAAGAAAGGTGAAGAAGATTAAAGCTGTTGATAAACACTAATCTTTTAGTAGAGATTAGTGTTTATTATTTCCAAAAAAACAATATTATTGTATAGTTTGAAATAATTAAAATTTTAAGAAGGTAGTGAGTAAGATGAATCAAGGAGTTACTGCTAAGGACGTGGCGAAGCTTGCTGGCGTTTCTCAATCTTCTGTCTCACGTGTTTATTTTAAAGGGGCGACTGTGTCTCAAAAAACTCGTGAGAAGGTATTGGCTGCTGCTAAGGAATTAGGTTATAGACCGAATGAATTTGCCCGTAGTTTAATTACAAATAGAACGAAAATAATTGGTTTAGTTATGAAGGGGGTCCAGAACCCTTTTTATCCACAGGTATTAAAGCAATTTACAACTGCATTTAAAAAGTTGGGCTACAGCATTTTATTTGTGTATACACATAACGATGAGATTCAACAAGAGGATATTGATACATTACTTAACTATAACGTTGCGGGTGTCATTATTACGGATGCCACGTTGTCTTTGCAGGCAAACGAGGATCTGTTTAATAACAGAATTCCTTTAGCTTTGTTTAATAGAAAGATTGATGGTAATAAGTTTTATTCGGTATGCTGTAACAATTTAGAGGCGAGTAAACAAATTGCACAGTACCTATTGGAGGTAGGTTGCTCTAATATGATTTATATTTCTGGCAATGAAAACACATCAACTAGTATAGAGAGAGAAAAAGGCTTTGTAACGGTATTAAAGGAAAATAAAGTAGAATATAAAAAATATATTTCTGATTTCACTTACGAGGGTGGGTATAAAACAATCGAGAAAGTAGTGTCTCAAGGAAAAGTACCCGAAGCAATATTCGTGGCGAATGATATTATGGCTCTAGGAGTGATGGATTCCTTAAAAAAACATCATATAGCTGTTCCGGATGAAGTGAAGGTGGTGGGATTCGACAATATTGAAATGTCCGCTTGGCCTTCTTATAGTTTAACTACTTGGGAGCAGCCAATAAATGAAATGGTAAACGTAACAGTAGACTATTTAACCGCGGAAATCAGCGAATACTCTGGTCAGGCCCAAAATATAGAGATTGATGGAAGACTAATTGTTCGTAATTCAACATATAAATAGTTGACTAATTAATGTTTTTAGAATAATCTTACTTGTATATATTTTTGCATACGTATGCAAAAAAGAATTGTGTTTTTATGAATGCGTTTTCAAACAAAGGGGAGGAATTACAAATGGTAAAAGTAATTAAGTATGGAAAGTCACAGGAAGAAGTAAGTGCTAATGATTTAAAGGTATCTCAAATAGTGTCAGAGGCCTTAAAGGATGTAGAAACAAGAGGAGATCAAGCAGTCTGTGAATTATCAGAAAAGTTCGATAAGTGGTCACCTGAATCATTCCGCTTATCAAGCAAGCAAATTGAAGAAATGGTAGCTCAAGTACCGTCAGAGGTAATTGAGGATATAAAATTTGCTCAAAAAAATATTCGAGAATTTGCAGAAGCACAGCTCGCATCCCTTCAGGATGTAGAAGTAGAAAATATTCCAGGAGTAATTTTAGGACATAAAAATATCCCAGTAAATAGCGTAGGCTGTTATATACCTGGTGGGCGGTACCCAATGGTTGCCTCAGCTCACATGAGCGTGTTAACTGCAAAAGTCGCTGGAGTAAAAAGAGTAATTGCATGCACTCCTCCGATTAATGGAGAAATTCCTTATGCTACTATTGCTGCTATGTCGTTGGCAGGGGCAGATGAAATCTATTTGCTAGGAGGTATTCAGGCAATGGGTGCAATGGCAATTGGGACTGAGACTATTCAACCGGTAGATATGATTGTTGGCCCTGGTAATGCATTTGTAGCAGAGGCAAAGCGTCAGCTCTATGGCCGCGTTGGTATTGACTTGTTTGCTGGTCCGACTGAAACCTTAGTTGTAGCGGACCATACAGCAGATGCAGAAATGGTTGCTACAGATATTCTAGGACAAGGAGAACATGGTCCAACTTCTCCAGGAGCTTTAATAACTACTTCAGAAAAATTGGCAGAGGAAACGTTAATAGAGATTGAGCGTCAATTACAAACTTTACCTACGGCCGATGTAGCGAGAGTCTCATGGGAAGATTATGGACAAATTCTATTAGTAGATTCTATTGAAGAAGCTAGAGTAGAGGCTGATCGTTTAGCATTTGAGCATGTGGAAATTTTGACGGAAGATCCTAATTACTTCTTAGAAAATATGACGAACTATGGCTGCCTTTTCTTAGGGCCAGAAACGAATGTTGCCTATGGAGATAAAGTTATTGGTACAAATCATACACTTCCAACTAAGGGTGCGGCAAGGTATACAGGCGGTTTATGGGTAGGCAAATTTATTAAAACAGTAACCTATCAAAAGGTAACACCGGAGGCAAGTGCCTATATTGGGGAATATGCAGCACGTTTATGTCAACTTGAAAACTTTGCTGGCCATGCTGAACAGGCGTTATTAAGAGTAAGACGATACGGTAAATAAATAGTTCTTAGGGGTTAAGGGGGAGAAAGAATGTTAGGTTTCATAGGATTATTTGGTGGTCTAGCTTTATTGATTTATTTAACTATGAAGGGGATGAACCTTCTAATTGCCGCACCACTCACAGCTCTGTTCGTTGGTGTATTGAATGGACTTCCATTGTTTCCGCAGCTTGTAGAAAAAGGTGCGGACAATTTCTTAACAAATTATATGGGAGGCTTTACTAGCTTCATAGCTTCTTGGTGGTTAATGTTCTTAGCAGGTGCCATTTTTGGTAAAGTCATGGAGGATAGTGGTGCAGCAGATAGCGTGTCCCAATGGATTGTTAGTAAAATTGGTATTAAGCGTGCAGCGCTAGCTGTTGTAATTGCCTGTGCAGTTTTAACTTATGGGGGAGTAAGTTTATTTGTAGTAGCCTTCTCGGTATATCCAATGGCTTTGAGTTTATTTAAGCAAGCAGATTTGCCAAGACGATTTATACCAGCTGCTCTTGGCTTTGGTTCTACAACCTTTACAATGACGTCAGCGGGCTCACCAGAAATTCAAAACTGGATTCCGATCCCATTCTTAAAAACATCTCCTTATGCAGGGTGGGAAGTCAGCATTATTGTAGCTGTCTTCATGATGGCATTTGGTTATTGGTGGCTGAAAAAGATGATTAAGAAAGCAATGGATAATGGTGAGAAGTTTGTAAGTAGGGAAACTGATGTAAAAGAGGTTTCTCGTAAAGAACTTCCGAACCCGCTACTAAGTATGATTCCGTTAGGTGTAGTACTTATCATTTCATTTGTCTTACATAAGGAATTGGAAACTTCGGCATTAATCCTTGCATTGACCGGTGGTATTATTGCTACCTATCTGATCAACAAAAAGTATTTTCAAAATTTCAGTGGCGCTGTTGCTGAGGGAGCAATGGGTGCTGTTATCGCCATTGCCAATACCGCTGCTGTTGTGGGCTTTGGTGGTGTAGTAAAGGTTACTCCCGCATTTGAATCAGCAGTTGATGTAATGACTGGTATACCAGGTAGTCCACTAATTGGTGGTGCGTTAGCGGTAGCTGTTATCGCGGGTTTAACCGGTTCATCTTCAGGTGGACAGGCTATCGCCTTGCCACTATTAGCACCACATTATTTAGATTTAGGTGTAAATGCAGAAGCACTTCACAGAACGGTTGCGATTTCTTCTGGTTCTCTAGACTCTTTACCTCAAGGGGGCTATGTAGTTACGACTATTCGTTCAATCTGTGGAGAAACACATAAGGATGCATATCCGGCCTTTGGGGCTTTAACAGTTGTTGTGCCGATTCTAGGTGTAATATTAGCTGTCATTCTTTTCTCTTTTGGTATAGGAATATAAACACAATACCCAACAAACAGAAGTACAGTCGTTTGTTGGGTATTAGTTATTAAAGAAAATTAGGGGTGTGAACAAATGGAAAATGTATCAATTTTAGGTTGTGGGACAATGGGACACTCCATTGCTTTATCAGCAGCCTGGGCAGGCTTACCTGTAAAAGTATATGGGATTAGCGACCAAGATCTGCAGATTGCTAAAAAAGGCCTTCAAAATAAAATAAAAGTAATGAAGGATAATGGATTGTTTGATGAAAAGGAAGCAACACGCATTATGGACCTCATTAAGTTATCTATATCTCTAGAAGAGGTTGTAAAAGAGACAACCTTTATTATTGAAGTAATACCTGAAGTACTAGAACTTAAAAAAAATATGTATAAAAAATTAGAGGCTCTAGTGGATAAGGATGTTATTATAGCAAGCAATACGTCTGGCTTTATGCCAAGTTTATTGGCAGAGGGAATGGATCACCCTAATCGTTTTGTTGTTACACACTTTTGGAATCCTGGTCATCTAATTCCTTTGGTTGAAGTAGTAAAGGGTGAAAAGACAGATAACGGTACGGTTCAGCGAGCTATGCAAGTACTACAGTATATGAAAAAGAAACCGGTTTTATTAAACAGAGAGATTCCAGGATTTATAGGGAATCGCTTACAGTACGCGTTATTTCGGGAAGCACAATCACTACTTGATGCAGGGGTAGCAACTAAAGAGGACATCGATGCAGCGGTAACATATAGTATTGGGCGTCGTCTTCCCGTAACAGGCCCTTTAATGACTGCGGATATGGGAGGTCTTGATGTTTTTTCTGCTATTTCAAATTATCTTTTTGAGGACTTGAGCACCGATCAAAAATCCGGTAGAGTGCTTACACAGTTAGTGGAAGAGAATAAGCTTGGAGACAAAAGTGGAGAAGGCTTCTATACATGGGACGAGCAATTTTCTCAGCTTAAAAATGTAGAACGTGAACAGATGTTAATTCATTTTCTTAAGGGAGACATGAATTTAGGAGGTAGCGATGAATAACTTCTTTTCTGAATTAGAGCATAAAACTGTAATTGTAACAGGGGGTAGCAAAGGAATAGGGAAAGATATAGCCCTTACATTTGCTAAGCTAAAAGCTAATGTGGTGATTTCCGGACGAGAAGGTATAGCATTAGAGGAAACGCTGAAAGAACTACAAGGCTATAACGATCGATGCATCTCTGTTCAAGGCGATTTAAGTAAGTTGGAGAACATTAATAATTTAATAGAGACGACAGTAAAAGAGTTTGGAACAATTGATGTACTTATCAATAATGCAGGAGTTAATATTGCAAAGCCTGCATTAGAAGTAACGGAGAATGACTGGGATACTGTCTTAGATTTAAATTTAAAGTCTGCATTCTTTACAAGCCAGGCAGCGGCTAAATTTATGAGTAAACAAAGAAATGGTAAAATTATAAATATAGCCTCTCAAATGGCCTTTGTAGGATATTACAATAGAGCAGCATATTGTTCTAGTAAAGGTGGTCTAGTTCAACTAACAAAGGCTTTGGCAGTTGAATGGGCTAAGCTTGGTATTAACGTTAACGCTGTGGCACCTACCTTTATAGAAACAGAGTTAACTGCCAAAATGTTTGAGGATGAAGATTTTAAAAGAGATGTCGAAAATAGAATTCTCTTAAAGGGACTTTCGCAGCCAAAGGACATTTCTGGAGCCGTGTTGTATTTAGCCTCTGATTTGGCGAATTTCGTGACTGGAGAAACTTTAAAGGTTGATGGTGGATGGACTGCAATTTAAGATTGGAGGAATTCAATTGAAGGGTAAAGTAGTATTTATAACTGGGGCTGCTAGAGGAATTGGCTATGATGTCGCTAAGGCATTTTTAGAGGCAGGAGCAAGCGTAGTTATTTCAGATTTGAATAAAGTAGCATTAGACGAGGCTGTCTCCACTCTAAATGGGCAAGTAAAGGGTATTGTCTGTGATGTAACGAAAGAAGAGGACATAAAGAACGCCATTGAATCTACAGTAGATTCCTTTGGAAGAATAGATATATTGATAAATAATGCAGGTATGCAGCATGTTTCATTAATAGAAGATTTCCCGACAGAAAAGTTCGAGCTATTAATAAAAATAATGCTAACAGCTCCTTTTGTAGCTATGAAATATGCATTACCACACATGAAAAAGCAACAATTTGGCCGAATCATTAATATGGCTTCTATAAACGGCTTGATAGGATTTGCAGGAAAAGCCGCCTATAATTCGGCTAAGCATGGGGTGATTGGGTTAACAAAGGTTGCCGCATTAGAGGCTGCAGCTGATGGAATTACAGTGAATGCAATATGTCCAGGCTATGTGGATACATTGCTTGTACGCAACCAATTTGAAGATTTAGCTAGAACGAGAAATATCAAAGTGGAACAGGTACTGGAAGAAGTATTGTATCCCCTAGTTCCCCAAAGAAGATTATTAGACGTTCAAGAAATTACAGACTTAGCTTTGTACGTGGCAAGTGAATCTGCTAAAGGAATGACAGGCCAGGCAATCGTTTTAGATGGTGGTTATACAGCCCAATAATAAAAGGCCCTTATTTTGTAAGGGCCTTTTCTATATAATAATCTAAATTATGCTTTACTTGATTTTTCGGTAAAGAAGGTGATAACTAAGAACATAAAGAATGCAAAAAGTAAAACAGTTCCCCCTACGATAAAGAAGACCATAACCAATGTTTCATTTAAGTCAAAGGGATTTAGATTATACATCCACATGCCCAATGTTAATCCTAATGCGCCTATCATGGCACTAATACTTTGTACAGTTACCATCCATTTATGTTTGACTGTAAATACTTGATAAAAAATCCCCCATGCAAAGACAGATAACCATCCTACTAAAAGTATGTGAGCGTGGATTGGTCTTAGTGAGTAGTCCATCTGACCCGCCATATGCGAACCAATATAAGTTCCAATCAGTCCAAATAATGCTGCAAAACGAATTAATCGTATACTCCAAGTTTTTTCCATTATTATCTCTCCTCTCAAAACCTCAGTTTAATGATTAAATATCTTTTCCACAAGTGGTAAATTTACTTTGACTTGAATATTTCAAATTTGATTAGAAAGAATATAAAAGTAAAAGGAAAGTTCATAGAGAGTTCATATACCTTCTGTAAACTAACTATTTGATAGAAATTTTGAAGGAGGAAAAACGCTCATATGAAAAAACTATTACACCCAATTACTGACTGGGTCTCAACTAAACGAGGCATGTGGATTACCATTATTGCTTGGTTAGTCCTCATGATTGGACTAAGTGCTGGGCCACAACTTGGAGAGTATAAGGTAACTAATTTTCAATCTTTACCTGACGATGCAGCTTCTATAATTGCCAGTGAAAAATTAGATAAATACTTCCCTAATGATCAAGGGACCCCTGGAATCCTAGTTTTTCATAACGAGGATGGAGAAGTAAATGTTGAAAGTGTAAAAAATATTCTTGAAGGTATTCAACAAGCAAATATTGATGGGATTGACACCATCGTTGATATTGCTTCATTACCAGAACAAGCACTAGTATCTTTTATCTCTGAGAACCGTTCAACTATGATTGTGCCTATGAATCTTGAGGCTGGATTAGGAAATGATCAATATGCCGAGATTAATGATGAGGCTTCAAAGATTGGAAATGACATAGCTAAAAGCACTGGGGATACACAATTCTATATTACTGGTCCTGCGGGTATTGCAGGAGATACTGTAAAGCTATTTGAACAGGCAGATATCCAATTGTTACTTGCTACTATAGTTATTATTTTAATATTATTAATAGTTATTTATAGATCACCATTGCTGGCATTTATCCCATTGTTAGCAACTGTTATCGTTTATCAGGTAGCAAACCAAACGATTGCTCTTTTGGGAGCAGGTGGGTTAGAAATTAATAACTCTACTACTTCGATTATGAGTATTTTATTGTTTGCAGCTGTAATTGATTATTCGTTATTCGTATTCTCACGTTATCGTGAAGAGTTGAATCATTATGAAAGTAAATATGAGGCAATGAAATATGCGATGCGTGCTACTGGTGAGCCAGTATTCTTCGCTGGAGGAACAGTCCTAGCTGCTATGCTTGTTCTATTCTTTGCTGATTTCCGTGATTATCAAAACTTTGCACCAATTTTTGGGACAGCTGTATTTATTATTATGATTGCTTCCATTACATTAGTGCCTGCCTTATTTACTTTGTTTGGTCGCAAAGCATTTTGGCCAAAAGTACCAAAGTATGGAGATCAAAAAGAAGTAAAACATGGCATATGGGGGCCAGTTGCTAAATTTGTTGTTAACAAACCATTTTTGACAGGTGGTCTTGTCTTTGTATTGATGGTTATCACTGCATTAAATATGTTTAATCTAAAATTTGAATTCGATACCGTTAAGTCATTCCCAGAAGACCTACCTTCTCGTGAGGGTTATGAAATAGTTGAATCTAACTTTGACAAAGGTGAGCTTGCTCCTACGTCTATTTTAGTAGAAAGTAATTCAAACCTTTCAGATGATCAAGTAGAAGACTTAAGAGTCTTACTTGAGGAGCAAGAGAATGTAGCTTCTGTGCGGTTAACTAACGCTAATGAAGAACAATCCTTAGTAAAATATAGTCTAGCATTTGATATCAATCCTTATTCGACTGAAGCAATTGATCATATGGGTGATATGCGCACAAGTGGTAAGGATATACTCAAGGCTGCACAAATTGATGGAGATATTCATTTTGCTGGCACTACAGCTAAGCTTGTAGACGAGCGGGAAACTAACAGCAGTGATATCTATAAGATAGTGTTATTGGAAACATTATTAATAGTAGTTCTATTATTTGTTTTGACTCGATCATGGAAAATGCCTCTATACATGATGGCAACTATTCTTCTTTCCTATTTATCAGCATTAGGATTAGGGATTTTCCTTGTAGATGTGTTATTTGGTTACGAGGCAATAAGCACGCGAGTTCCAGTTTATTCCTTCATCTTCTTAGTTGCACTTGGGATCGATTACAATATAATTTTAGTCTCCAGGTTCATAGAAGAACGTAAAAACTACAAGGTAAAAGATGCTCTGGAAATAGCGATCCGTAATACAGGTGGAGTAATTTCTTCAGCTGGTATCATTCTTGCGGCAACGTTTGCAGCACTGACAACAATGCCAATAGCAGATCTATTCGTCTTTGGCTTCATCGTATCAATAGGGATCATTATAGACACATTCCTAGTTCGCGGAATGCTTCTACCAGCTCTAATACTCCTATTCGAAAAAGATAAGAAGTAATATAGAAAAGCGCAAGCGCCTATGTCTGCCCCGACAGGCAAATGGAGAAAAGCGAGGAGGCAGTTCCTCAGCCACCGGAGCTATTATCCATTTGACCCCGAGGGGCAAGGCGCCGAAGCTAGACACCAAGAAAAGCGAAGGCGCCTATCTCTGCCCCGACAGGCAAATGGGAAAATACGAGGAGGCAGTTCCACAGCCACCGCAGTATTTTCCCATTTGACCCCGAGGGGCAAGGCGCCGGAGCTAGACACCAAGAAAAGCGAAGGCGCCTATCTCTGCCCCGACAGGCAAGTTGTAAGCTGTTATAATAACTTAAAACAATTAGAGGGTGTTTCGTAAGGTAACTTACAAAACACCCTCTTTTAAAACAGGCATTAAAGAAGGTGGCGTAGATCCATGAATATCCTGGTAGTAGATGATGATGTAAATATACAGACATTAGTTATGATTCATTTAAAGAGGGCAGGTTATGAAGTAATGACAGCTAAAAATGGAGAAGAGGCCCTCACTTTATTAAAGGAAGGTTGGGCAGATTTAGCTGTAGTAGATGTAATGATGCCGGGAATGGATGGCTTTGCTTTGACGAGAATTTTAAGTGAAGAATATGATATCCCGGTAATTTTATTGACTGCTAAAGGAGCATTAGAAGATAAGGAGCAAGGCTTTTTAGCAGGATCAGATGACTATTTAGTAAAACCTTTTGAGCCAAAGGAATTACTTTATAGAATTGCAGTTATCTTACGTAGACTGGATAAGACCTTTAAGCCAATTATGGTAATTGGTAACGTAACCATTAATCGCTCTACCCATGAGGTCACCGTAGGTAAACAAACCCTTCTACTGCCTTTAAAGGAGTTCGAGCTTTTAAGTGTATTATCCTCTAAGCCAGAACAAGTTTTCACAAGAACTAGTTTAATGGAAAAAGTGTGGGGCTACGATTATGAGGGAGACGACCAAACATTAAATACACATATTAAGCGTTTAAGACAACGATTAGAGAAAGCAAAGGCTCGGATAGAGATTCAGACAGTACGTGGTCTTGGTTATAAACTGGATGTGATAGAACCATGAGATCCTTGTATAGACAATATACTTTAGCCACTTTGTTTATTATTGGGATTAGTATTCTTGCTGGTTTTCTAATTGTAAGTATCATTTATAATATACAAATTAAAGAAAAGAATGATGAGAAAAACGTTGGAGTGGCTATAGAAATTACTTCCGTCTTAGAAAAAATGCATGGAGGGGGCTTCAATAACTATCTAGAATCCATCACTAAGCTGGGTTATCAGGCATATGTCATTAATGAAAATGAAGAAGAATATTCTTATGGTGAACCATTCCAAGATACTGAGCTACCAGAAGAAATTCGTTTGGAAGTCTTAAATGGAAATATTTATCATGGGATGCGTGATTATCAAGGTAAGTTTTTTATCTTTAATCATTATGCAAATAGTGTTAGAAATACTGTTGGTATTCCCTTCGAGCATGAAGGTATAGTTTACGGTTTATTTATTCGTCCAAATAACCAGCTATTGTTCTCTGATATGCATTTATTGCTGTTAGGCTTCCTACTCGCACTTGCAGTAATAATTCTTACTTCTATGCTATTACTGGCTAAGCAACTTGTTAAACCAATTAAACAATTGAATGACGCAACCAAACATGTAATGGTGGAGAATTATCGAGTGGAATTAGATATTACCCGTAACGATGAGCTTGGGCAGCTAGCTAGAAATTTCTCTAACATGGTTAAACAGCTTGAGCTTAACGATGAGGCAAGAAAGGCATTTATAAGTAATGTGTCCCATGACTTCCAATCGCCTCTTTTGAATATACAAGGGTACGCCGACCTTTTAAAATCAACCGACCTTAGTAAGGAAGAAAGAGAAAATTATATTCAGGTGATTGATCAGGAGGCAAAAAGATTATCCAATCTGACCAAGCAACTTTTGTTGTTAACCTCTCTGGATCAATCTGCAAGACCAGTAAGGAAATCTGATTTTAGATTAGACGAACAGCTTAAGAAGGTCATTTACAAGTATAGATGGCGAATAGAAGAGCAGAATATGGATCTTTCTTATGAGATGGAACCTGTTATGTATTATGGAGATATAGATTTGTTGGAAAACGTATGGGATAACGTGCTAACGAATGCTATTAAATATAATGTAGCAGAAGGTGAAATTTCTATTAAAGTGATAGACGGTAGTGACTATGTAAGGATTTCCTTCCAAGACAGCGGAATTGGTATGAAGGAAGAAGAGATAGATCAAATCTTTGAGAGATTCTACCGTATAGATTCATCTAGAACAAAGGAAGGCTCAGGTCTAGGTCTCGCGATTGTAAAAGAAATTGTTGAATTGCATAAAGGCAAAATAGAAGTGACAAGCAATATAAACGAGGGGACCTTATTTGTTATTTTGTTACCTAAACAAATAGCTTTTTAAACCGAGTTTAAACGTTCCATTTAACTATTTCATTGCTTATTGTGGGGAGAACTTAATTTAGGATGAAATTCGTGTTAAAATAAGCACTTAGCATATAAGAAGGAAGTGTTTTAAATGATAGGACGAAATGATCCTTGTCCATGTGGTAGTGGGAAAAAATATAAAAAATGCTGTGAGTCTAAACAGACTATTTCTATAGAGGAAGTTAAAACGGAAGAATTAGAACGTGTGCTACAGACGTTCTATGATGAATACCCAGAAAGAAAAGATTATACAGCTTTTGGAGATTATGCTGCAACGTGGATTAAATCCTTAAAAGGCTTTATGGAGCAGGAGATGATAGAAGCAATAGCAATGGATGAATTCTTCTTTCACCAACGTTTAGATATTTGGACAGGTTATTTAGAAAAGCAACATAAGAAAATAGCTCGCCCTTCGACGTTAAAGGTGATAGATAGCTGGAATGAGCCACGTGCTTTTGTTGGAGAGGTAACTGCTGTTGAGGCACAGTATTTAACAGTCAAACATATATTGACCAATGAAGTAATCTTGCTCAGAAGAGAAAATGATAAGCCGGTTCCGACTGGTATGCATATATATTGCTTTATATTGCCCGATGGCCAAGAAGACAACCATTACTTAGCTGTTTCAAGTCTTGTGTTCTTCCCTACGGATCATAAGATAGTATTTGAGGACTTTACGAAAGAATTTAAATCCCTCAATGATACGACAGACAAAGAGTTTCTTAAGGAAAATGGCTTAAAGCTCTGGATTGTTCTTGGTAAAAATGGCTATCAGGGTGGAGAGTATACCTTCTTTGAAGCAGGAGTGCTTCAACAGGCAATGGATTTTTTAGAAAAAAATAAGCGTGACTATACAAAATTGATAGAAGTGGTAGAAGATTATTTGTTTGAGCAACAACCCAATGCTAGAAAAGAAGTGGCAATAGCTGCAGGCGCCATTAGATTTGGACAAGATAAAGGTTTCTTTGAGCCATTAGACTTAACGGTTAAAGAAATTGCCGAGACATTTGAAGTTTCAACATCTTCTTTAAACAAATACTATAATGAGTTATTAGCGTATTACGAAGAAAAAATAGTATAAATATAGATTTTTCATTTACTTGGCTCGGGAAGCTATAGTGGTAATTGATGATATGAATGTCTATTGAATAGGAAAACAAAAAAAGCTCCGAAAATTTACGAACTGTAAATTTTCGGAGTTTTTTTGTTGTTTAGGAAACTGTAAAGTTCTAAACCTATGGATAAATTGATGTCTAGCTCCACCGCCTTGCCCCTCGAGGTCAAATGGATAAAAGCTCCGGTGGCTGAGGAACTGCCTCCTCGCTTTTTCCCATTTGCCTGTCGGGGCAGTGACAGGCGATTCCGCTTTTCTTGTTTGCAATAAATTTGTCGCTTTCAAGTTCGGGTGTCTATAAAAAATGGAAACCATTTTATTTAGAACACCATTTACATTTTAAACTGAAAATCCCTTCACTGATAAATGTAGACAAATATTTAATGATACACATAAAAAGAGCTGGGAACTGTATCTCCAAGCTCTTAGTGACTTTGATTATTTTTAACTAAGTCTTGTTCTTAGACTAATCTGCAGTTTTAACTGACAGGGTGTCTTCAAAAATTTCTCGGTAATCGTACCCTTTTTGTACATAAGTATCAATTGATAGTTGTATAAGCTCAAGATCCTTATCGTTAAGCTCCCTCACAACCTTTCCAGGGGAGCCGACGATTAATGAACGAGGAGGAAATTTTTTACCTGATGGTACTAGGGTGTTAGCTCCTACGATACATTCCTCACCAATCTCTGAATGGTCTAAAATAGTAGATCCCATTCCAATAATGGACCGTTTACCAATCCTGCAGCCATGTAGAATGACATTATGTCCTACAGTCACTTCATCTTCTATAATAACTGGAGCATTTTCATACAAGTGAATCGTTGAATTGTCCTGTATGCTACATCTATTACCAATCGTTATTGGTGCCTCATCACCACGTAAAACAGCGTTAAACCATATAGTGGATTCCTCACCCACTCGTACATCGCCAATAATCTTCGCTCCTGGAGCAACCATTGCGTTATCACTTATACTTGGTGACTTTCCTTTGAATGAAATAATCAAATAATTTCCTCCTTTTTAAATATTAGCAATTGTCATTCTACTAATTATAATATAACATATTTTTATAGGGGTGGATAAAAAATGATATACGTTTGTAAGTTGTTAGGTATTTCCTATCCAATCATTCAGGGAGGGATGGGAAACATAAGTAACGCTCAGCTTACAGCTGCAGTGTCTGAAGCTGGTGGTTTAGGTACAATTGGTTGTGGTACGATGACACCCAAAGAAGTGGAACAAATCATACTAGAAACAAAAGAGATAACCGAAAAAAGATTTGCTATTAATATTGCCATTAATGTTTCATCATTTGTAGAAGAACTGATAGAACTTGTTATAAAACACGAAGTACCGATTGTATCTTTATCGGCTGGAAACCCAGCACCCTATATTCCTATTTTACAAGCAAACGGGATTAAAGTGATGACGGTTGTCGCTTCTGTAAAACAGGCGCTAAAATCAGAACAAGCAGGGGCAGATATGATAGTTGGTGAAGGTTTTGAAGCAGCAGGTATTAATTCTAGTCTTGAATTGACCACTTTCACGTTAATTCCTCAGCTAGTAAAACATGTGAGGATACCTGTTATTGCGGCAGGAGGAATTGGTGATGGGAAAGGATTGGCGGCCGCACTATCCCTAGGTGCTAGTGGGGTGCAGCTAGGAACAAGGCTAGTGGCGACGAAAGATGCGCCCTTTCATGAAATGTATAAAAAAAGAGTAATTCAAGCTAGTGATTTAGATACGATATTGCTTGGGCGAAGTGTTGGTAGAATTCGGAGAGTGTTAAATACTCCTTATGCGAGTCGGTTGATTGACCGAGAAAAACAGGGGCTGACTATCGATGATTATTTAAAAAGTACGACGGAGGAGCACCATAAAAAAGGAGCGATAGAGGGAGACCTAGAAAGTGGTTTTTTAAACAGTGGCCAAATAGCTGGTTTGTTGGATGATCTACCTTCAGTAGATGATTTGTTCAAGAGAATGATGATCGAAGCAGAACAAAAACTTCATAATGATTTAATAGAAATTAGACAATTAAAAAAAGAAAGCTAAAAACGAAGACCACCTCCGGTCAGCGAATTTAACTTCTCATTTTAAAGGCATCAAGCGTTTTTAGTTTGTGATTTCTAGCATATTGCTCGATTGAAGAACTGCTCGCCTTATCCTCTAGTAATTGTATAAGGGTCTCATGCTCTTCAATGGATAGGGGGGTTCTCTTAGGATAAAACGTAAACCCAGCCTGTCTCACTATATCTAGTCGACCCCATGTTTCTTCAATATTTTTTATTAGTAATTCGTTTGGACAAAATGAGTAAATATGAAAATGGAATTCTCTATTAAGTGCTCCTAGTTTATCTAATTCATAGTTATCAAGCATAATTTTCATTTCTCGGTTAATTTCTTTTAACTTTGTAATACCATCAGCTGTAATGCTTGTGGCGCTAATAGCCGTAGCATAGCCCTCAAGTAAAGCGAGTACTTCCAATGATTCCTTATATAGTTGATTGTCAATTCCTTTGACGATTGCTCCGATATTAGGTTTAAATTCAAGAAGCTTTTCTGATTCGAGCTGATGAATTGCTTCCCTGACGGGAATATGACTAGAGCCGACCTCCTTTGCAATTTGATTGATAATGATTCGTTGACCAGGTGCGTAAGTACCATCTACTATTCTTGTACGAATAACTTTGTAAGCATATTGGCGTTTATTCATATTAGTATTCATAATAATCGAATTGTATATCATTTAATATATGAAATCAATAAATAGATAGATTATTTAAAAATTACTGAAACAATTTATACAGTTATTTTGTCAAGATACGAACTAAATATAGAAAATAGTGAGATTTATATGCTTCCTATTAGTAGAGTAGAACATAATATCAAAAATATATTCTGATAATAAAATAAATTCTGATAAAACATTGTAATAATATATAAAATGATATATGATATTTGTAAATATTTAACGAAATTTCTCCTGCTTGCTCGATAAAAGAAAGGAGTAATTCATTTCATCTACTTGTAAGCGCTTCCAATAGTGTGATGTGTGTTCTTTAAAAACTAAATGATTAAAGTAGGTGAGTTATATGTTAGAAGGCTTAGAGATTGGGAGTAAAGAGACCATTCAAATCACAGTTACAGAATTGATGTTTGCTGCATTTGAAGGAGAAGTAGTACACCCTGTCTATTCGACGGTGAGTATGACATATCATATGGAATGGGTTTCTAGGAAAATAATTTTACCTTTTTTAAGCGCTGAACAAGAGGGAATGGGAGCTGCAGTTAAGATCAAGCATGTTTCACCCGCTCCTTATGGAAGTCTGGTTACTTTAACTGCTACTGTTACAGAGCTTCGAGACAATAAAGTAATAACAAAAGTGGTAGCTGAGAGTCAAGCTGGAGTTATCGGTCTGGGTGAGGTAACTCAGGTTATTTTGCCAAAGGCTACAATAAAAACAAAATGGAACGAGGCTACAGCGTAAGAATGTACACTGAAATTGCCTAAGGAGGAATTGATCTAATGCTAGCTGAAAGATTATCAATGACAAAAGAATTTGAGCTTTTCGATCGAATGGCTTCTCATGAGCAGGTTGTATTTTGTAATGATCCCACTACTGGCCTACGAGCGATTATCGCTATCCATAATACGACCCTTGGTCCAGCTCTCGGTGGATGTCGAATGCAACCTTATAATAGTGTGGAAGATGCGCTCGAGGATGTTCTAAGGCTTTCAAAAGGTATGACGTATAAGTGTGCAGCAGCAGATGTGGACTTTGGGGGAGGAAAAGCAGTCATTATTGGTGATCCTAAAAAGGATAAATCACCGGAGCTATTCAGAGCATTTGGTCAATTTGTCAATTCACTTGGCGGCCGTTTTTACACAGGTACAGACATGGGCACGACGATGGAAGATTTCATACATGCGATGAAGGAAACTAATTTCATTAATGGACTACCTGAGGCTTATGGTGGTGGAGGGGATTCATCGATCCCAACAGCAGCTGGAGTTATAAATGGATTAAAAGCTACAAATCAAACACTGTTTGGAGATGAAGAACTTGGAACGAAAAGCTATGCAATTCAAGGACTAGGAAAAGTAGGATATAAAGTTGCTGTTAGTTTACTAGAAGCTGGCGCGAACCTTTTTGTAGCTGATATAAATGATGAAAGCCTTCATTCCATTCAGCAGATTTCAGCAAATTTAAAGGGAAACGTAAAGATTGTATCGAATGATGAAATTTACTCTACTGATGCCGACGTTTTTATTCCTTGTGCACATGGAGGAATTATAAATGATATGACGATTCCTAAGTTGAGAGTAAAGGCTATAGTAGGTTCTGCCAACAATCAATTACTAGCAGATCGACATGGAAGAATGCTCAGAGAAAAAGGAATACTATACGCACCGGACTATATCGTCAATGCAGGCGGTCTGATTCAAGTAGCTGATGAGCTATATGGCTTTAACCATGAGCGAGTTCTAGCTAAAACGAAGCAGATATATCATACCTTATTAGAGGTATATAAGGAGGCTTCCCTAACCGGAAATACAACGGAAGAAGCAGCAAATACGATGTGTGAAAAGCGTATTAAGAACAGAAAAGCTCGCAATAACTTCTATTCAGCACCATTAAAGCCAAAGTGGAGTATTCGCAAATAAGTCGTTTGGAGGGAAGCTAAGTGAAGCATAATTATCCTTTAAAAAGAATAATGGATGATGAAGGGACACTACTAGATGAACAATTCAAAGAACAAATTGAGGAAAGCTTAGTCAAAGAACTTTACTTTCACATGCTCCGCATTCGAACGTTCGACCGGAAGGCTATCAACCTACAAAGACAAGGTCGATTAGGAACCTATGCACCATTCGAGGGGCAAGAAGCATCTCAGGTTGGTAGTGCGCTTGCATTAATGGAAGATGACTGGGTTTTTCCGACCTATCGTGATCATGGAGCTACTTTAACGTTTGGTAAGAGCATGGCGAGAACCTTTTTATACTGGAACGGAAGAATAGAGGGATGTTCATCCCCGAAGAATAGAAACATATTCCCTCCCGCTGTGCCAATCGCAACTCAGCTTCCCCATGCTGCAGGAGCAGCCTGGGCAGAAAAAAGAAAGGGCACAAAAAATATAGCAATCGCTTATTTTGGTGATGGTGCTACATCCGAGGGAGATTTCCATGAGGGATTAAACTTTGCTAGCGTCTTTAAAGTACCTGCTATCTTTTTCAATCAAAACAATGGCTTTGCAATTTCTGTTCCTACTGAAAAGCAGATGAATTCAGAAACCATTGCACAAAAAGCAGTGGCTTATGGAATGGCTGGTGTTAGAGTAGATGGAAATGATAGCCTTGCTGTATATTTTGAAACGCTTAAAGCAGTAGAGAAAGCAAGAGCAGGGGATGGACCTACCTTAATAGAGGCTGTCACATGGAGAAAAGGGGCTCATACGACTGCAGATGACCCATCCAAATATAGAGATGCTACCATGGGAGACCATATCGTGGATCCCCTTCTAAGACTGGAGTTATTTATGAAAAATTACGGTTACTGGAATGAAGAATGGTTGCAAGCTACTACTGAGGAGATTAGTAATGAAATAGATGCAGCTGTAGAAGAAATGGAAAATTTCCCACCTCCTAACGTAGAGGATGTTTTCAATCATGTATTTGCTGAAATGCCTGCTCAGCTAACCGAACAAAAAGATGCGTATCTTGCATATTTAGGGAGGCAATGATCAATGACCCAGTTAAAACAATCAAGTGTGATACAAGAGACAACAAAGCAAATGACATTAATCCAGGCGATAAACGATGGGATGCGTGTTCTACTAGAGGAGGACGAATCTACACTTGTGCTTGGTGAAGACGTGGGTAAAAATGGTGGGGTTTTTCGAGCTACTGAGGGACTCCAAGAAAGGTTCGGTGCTGATCGAGTAATCGACACTCCTCTTTCTGAATCAGGAATAATAGGTACTTCTATTGGATTAGCTGTAAATGGATTTAGACCAATAGCTGAAATTCAGTTTTTAGGGTTTATTTATCCAGCATATGAGCAAATCATGACACATGCTTCGAGAATTCGGATGAGGTCTATGTCTCGTTTTACAGTGCCAATGGTTATTCGTGCACCTTATGGAGCAGGCATACGTGCACCGGAAATACATTCGGACAGCACCGAAATCTTATTTACTCATATGCCTGGTATTAAAGTGGTCTGTCCTTCCAGTCCATATGATGCAAAGGGATTGTTAATAGCTGCAATGGAAGATCCTGACCCAGTTCTTGTTTTAGAGCCTATGAAGAACTATCGATCGGTGAGAGAGGATGTACCAATAAATAAATATAAAGTGGAAATTGGAAAGGCGAAGGTTGTCCAGGAAGGGGCAGATGTAACCCTTATTGCTTGGGGAGCAATGGTTTCAATTGCTCAAAAAGCTGCAGAGCTTGCAGGAAAAAAAGGAATACATTGCGAAATAATAGATTTACGTACGCTTTATCCATTAGATAGGGAAACAATCGCCAAATCTGTGCAAAAAACAACTAGAGCAGTAATCATTCATGAAGCTCATCCTACAGGTGGGTTAGGTAATGACATCGTATCTATTATTAACGATACCTCATTCTTATATTTGCGAGCACCTGTTGAGCGAATTACAGGTTTTGATGTTCCTGTTCCATTCTTTACTTTAGAAGAGCATTATCTACCTACTCCCGCTAGAGTGATGGAGGGGATTGATAAAGTAATTCATTTTTAAGGAGGGTTTTGAATGATTGATGTGAAATTACATGATATAGGAGAAGGAATGACTGAAGGAGAGGTTATCCACTATTTAGTTAAAGTGGGTGATAGGGTGCAAACGGACCAGCCTTTAGTTGAAGTCCAAACAGATAAAATGGTTGCTGAACTTACCTCTCCTTGTACTGGTATTGTCAAAGAGATTCGAATTGCTGCAGGAGAAATGGTAAAAGTAGGTACCAGTCTTCTTTCCTTAGAAAGTGAGGGCGGAGGGGGTTCCTCAACCGAGCAGTCGTCAAAGGATATATCAGTAGAGACTAGCAGTAACCAGCCCTTAAAAGAAGATAAATCCTTAGAGTTTACTTATAAGAGAATACTAGCTACGCCTTACACAAGAAAAATAGCTAGGGAACATAACATCAATTTAGAGGATGTGACCCCTTCAGATCCTTCAGGAAGAATTACAGAAGAGGACGTTATGAGGTTTATAGATAATAAAACAGAGAAGAAGATTATACCTGAGAAGATTGTTGCTCAAACGCAACCAGATGAAATACCTTATAAAGGAATTAGAAAAAAGATTGCTGAAAATATGAAGAAATCACTCTTTACCATCCCACATGTAACCCATTTTGACGAAGTGAATATGACTAATCTATTAGAAATGAAGGCACAGATGAAAGCCACTGGTCATTCCATAAGTATTCCAGCCTTTCTCTTGAAAGCACTTGTCATTTCCTTAAAGGATTTTCCGATATTCAATGCCGAGCTTGACGAAGAAAATAGTCGGATACTCCTCAAGAAAAGCTATCACATAGGCATAGCCACCAACACAGAAAACGGACTGATTGTCCCTGTACTCCACGATACCGATAAAAAATCTCTCATACAAATAAATCAAGAAATAAAAGAATTAACACAAAAGGCCATAGCAGGAAAGCTTCAACCATCAGAAATGCAAAACAGCACATTTACAGTTAGTAATGTAGGACCTTTAGGCAGCATAGCCGCCACTCCTATTATCAATTATCCAGAGACTGCATTAATCGCTTTTCATAAAACTAAAAAACAGCCAATCGTTAATGCGCAGGATGAGATTGTTATTGGACACATCATGAATCTATCCATGTCATTTGATCACCGCGTAGCAGACGGTGCAACTGCAATTGCATTCACGAATCGTTTTTCAAGTTTAATCGAACATCCACATAAACTAATTTTGGAGATGATTTAAATGGTTGTAGGAGAAATAAGCCATAAACGAAATCTGATCATTATTGGGGGTGGACCTGGAGGATACAGCGCAGCTATACGAGGTGCTCAGCTTGGCCTTTCCGTTACTTTAATTGAGCAAAAAAAACTAGGAGGTGTGTGCTTAAACGAAGGCTGTATACCTTCAAAGGTTTATTCTTTTGCAAGCTCGAAACGTTCCGAGTTGGATCAGCTAGCTAAGATTGGTATTGATGCGGCTGGAAGAGATATAGATATCCAGAGATTACTTGAATATCAAAAGGAAGTAATCGGACAGCTGAAGTCAGGTGTAGAGAAACTTTGCCAGGCCAATAAGGTCGAAATCGTTCAAGGGAAAGCTACGTTTATAGCAAAGCATAAAATTGGTGTGGAAAATGGTCACCAATTCGATATGTATGAGTTTGACCAAGTAATTATCGCTACAGGTAGTAAAAATATACTTCCTAGCTATATAACATCTAAGAGTCCTCATGTGCTATATCCGTTTGAACTGTTTCAACTAAGCAAGCTGCCTGAAGATGTAATCATTGATGGTCAAGATTATATTGCCCTAGAAGCGGCCTCAAGCTTGGCAACACTTGGCACACAAGTAACCTTATTAATAGAATCCGATACTGGGCTACCTTTTGATGAATCGGTCAATAAGGAGTTATTAAGAATATTTAAAAAGAGAAAAATAAAAGTAGTAGAGAAAAAAGAAATTATTGGGACTTATGAGGATTTAAACGGTGTCTCTGTTACGGTGTTAACCAATCAGCATAAAGAAATGAAAATGGGGGCTTCTTGTTTAGTGGTTCCTGAGCTTAGGGTCTCAAACGTAGAAGAGCTTGGGTTGAAGCGTCTGGGCATGGAGTTAGGTGGAAATGGATTTATCCAAGTAAATAATCGTTTAGAAACTTCAATCCCTAACATATATGCAGTTGGAGATGTAACAGGTGGTCCCCTGCTTGCTTGGAAGGCTATCAAACAAGGAAAAGCGGCAGTATCTTTCATTGCTGGAGAAAGACCAGAGGTGGACATAACGATCGCACCCACTTGTGCTCATACAATCCCTCCGGTAGTAACTGTTGGTTTAACGGAACAACAGGCAAATAACCTAGGACTTTCTGTACGTATAAGTAAATTTCCGCTTGGCAGTAATGGTTATTCCACAATTACTGGGAAAAGAGATGGATTTATAAAGGTAATCTCTGATTCTACGACCGAAGTAATTCAAGGAATTCATATGATTGGCGATGGCGCTATCGAATTGTCAGGCTCCTTTTTACAACTATTAGAGATGGCTGCGAAGGAGGAGGATATAAAATTTCCAAATTACGTGCACCCAGGCATAAATGAGGCACTACTGGAATCTGTGGAAGGATTGCTTGGACAAGCGATTCATCTAGCTCCAGTAAAGAAGGAAGTGGTAATTGGTTAAATTACGGCTGTAAACTATTTTACCAGAAGCTTGTTAAATAACTAAAAGAGTCGGAGGGGGAAATAAACGTGAAGAAGAGATGGAAGAGTCTTTTAACTGTATTAGCTAGTGCATCCTTGTTACTTGCTGCCTGTGGAGATGAGGGTGAGAAAGCTTCTTCGTCCAAAACCTATAATATTGGAGTTACTCAAATTGCGGAGCATCCATCCTTAAATGCAGCTTATGACGGCTTTAAAAAGGCTTTAGAGGATGCAGGGATCGAAGCAGAATATGATTACCAAATTGCGCAAGGAGACAATAGTATTAACACCACTATAGCTACAAACCTAGTTAGCGCCAACGTCGATTTGATCTTTGCAAACTCAACAGGAAGTGCTCAAGCTGCACTTAGTGCAACGCAGGACATTCCGATTGTATTTACATCTGTTACAGATGCAGTTGGTGCAGAGCTAGTCGAATCGATGGAAAAGCCAGGTGGTAATGTCACGGGTACTATTGATTCCCACCCGGACGCTATTGCTAATACTATGAAATTTTTAAAAGAAGAGCTTGGTGCAACGAAAGTAGGAATGGTATTTAACTCCGGAGAACAAAATTCACGCTCTCAAGTAGATTCCGTAAAGGAGTTATTGGAAGACATGGATATGACAGTTATAGAAGCATCTGTAGCTACAACAGCTGACGTTAAGCAAGCAACGGAATCACTTATAGGGAAAGTCGATTCTATGTATATCATTACAGATAACACAGTTGTTTCCGCTCTGGAGTCGGTAATCTCGGTAGCAAATGAAAATAAAATTCCAGTTATGGTAGGAGAATTTGATTCGGTTAAACGTGGTGGCTTAGGAGCTTATGGATTTGAATACTTTGATATTGGTTATGAGGCTGGTCAGATGGCAGTCAAAATATTAAAAGGGGAAAGTAAGCCTGCTGATATCCCAGTACAGGTGCCTCAAAAGCTAAAACTAATTATGAACAAAGAAACTGCAGATACAATTGATGTGGATATTAAAGACGAGTGGAAAGCTGAAATGAGCGAATAACGAGGAGGTGATTCTTTATGTTTTCAGCAGTATTCGGCTCAATGGAACAAGGAATCATTTATGCAATTATGGCACTTGGAGTGTATATCTCATTCCGAGTGCTAGATTTTCCTGATCTTACGGTTGACGGTAGCTTTGTAACAGGGGCAGGGACTGCCGCTACGATGATTATACTTGGGTATCATCCCGTATTGGCAACAAGTATTGCTATATTAGCAGGCTTTGTAGCAGGCTGTATGACTGGGTTGCTACATACGAAGGGAAAGATAAATCCCCTTCTATCTGGGATATTAATGATGATTGCACTGTACTCGATTAATTTAAGAATTATGGGACTCACCTCTGAAAACTCTATAGGTCGTCCTAATATTCCCCTGTTGAATGCTGAAACTCTTTTTGTTCAGTTCCAATCATTTTGGAGTGGGCTTGGCATAGATTCCGCACTCAATAGCCTTTTGCAAATGCTTGGAGTAGAAAGAGTTCCATCTACATGGGGAACATTTTTTCTAATGGCTTTAGTAGTCATCCTTATTAAAATCATAGTAGATTGGTTTTTAAAGACCGAGATAGGCTTAGCGATCAGAGCAACTGGTGACAATAAGAAAATGATCCGCAGTCTATCAGCCAATACAGATACTTTAATCATTATAGGTCTTGGTTTTTCAAATGCACTAGTTGCTTTCTCAGGGGCCTTAATCGCTCAGTATGCTAAATTTGCGGATATTGGCCTTGGGATTGGGATGATTGTAATTGGTCTTGCTTCTGTGATTATTGGTGAAGCTATTTTTGGAACAAAAACGATTGTCCGTACAACATTAGCCGTAATAGCTGGAGCGATAATTTATCGTATCGTGCTTGCACTGGCTCTCCGTTTAAACTTTTTGGATACAGGTGATATGAAGCTTATCACCGCGGTAATTGTTATAGGAGCACTTGTGCTACCACAGTTTTTAGAAAAGAAACGGGAAAAAAATAGAAAGGCAAAGCGACATTCTGAAAGACTTCGAGAAAACCAATCCTTACTGATGAAGGAGGGGCCAGCTATTGTTAAAACTCAATCAGATTAATAAGCTTTTTAATGAAGCAACACCAGATGAAAAGGTAGCATTAGACCAAATTAACCTTGAGCTCCGTTCGGGTGACTTTATGACAGTCATTGGCAGTAACGG
This sequence comes from uncultured Psychrobacillus sp., assembly GCF_938022135.1. Taxonomy (NCBI): domain Bacteria; kingdom Bacillati; phylum Bacillota; class Bacilli; order Caryophanales; family Bacillaceae; genus Psychrobacillus; species uncultured Psychrobacillus sp. Next base: position 13,062 of record NZ_CALIED010000055.1, on the reverse strand, counting down.
AGCAGGTAAATCAACCATGCTTAATATGATATCGGGCGCTCTATCTCCAGATTTCGGAACAATAGAGATTGAAAAAAAAGATGTTACTAAGATGCCTGAATATAAACGCTCTCAAATGATTGGTCGAGTTTTTCAGGACCCGATGGCTGGTACCGCTCCGACGATGACTATTGAGGAAAATCTTGCGATGGCCTATTCAAGAAATAAAAAAAGAAGTCTCAAAATTGGTGTCGATAAGAAAAGGCGTGAATTTTTTCGGTCCTCTCTTGAAACGTTACATCTCAACTTAGAAAATCGACTAAATGCAAAAGTCGGGTTGCTGTCTGGTGGAGAAAGGCAGGCACTTTCCTTATTAATGGCAACCTTTACAAAGCCGGCCATTTTACTTTTAGATGAGCATACAGCAGCACTCGATCCTTCCAGGGCAGAACTCATTACGAGTTTAACAAAGGAACTGGTGGAAAAGGATAAGTTGACGACGTTGATGATTACGCATAATATGCAGCAGGCTTTAGATTTAGGCAATCGATTAATAATGATGGATAAAGGTCAAATCATTTTACAAATAGATGCCGAGGAGAAAAGAACTTTAACAATTAATAAGCTTATGGATGAATTCCAACGAATCCGGGGAGAGAAGTTAACAAGCGATAAAGCATTGTTATCGGTCTAAGGAGGTATACAGATGAGTTCAGCAAGCATAAAGCTTCGTCATCTAAACGCGTTAAAAACAGTTGAGGTGGATCCTCTCACTAATTCGTTTTACTTAAATGGACAAAGAAATGGGCTAAAGGATTACCCTGTTGCTTCTCCCGTTTGTGGGACAGTGTACGGAACTATACTTAACTATAAAGAAGATCTCACAGCCATAGAAGAGCAGCTTCATCAAAAACCTTATGCTGCTCCTCCTAACGCACCTATCTTGTATATAAAACCGGCAAATACAATCAATTTTCATGGTGCTCCTATTCCTATGCCAAAGGGGGTCTCTACACTAGAAGTTGGAGCATCGTTAGGAGTAGTTATTGGTAAGAAGGCAATTGCTATAAAAGAAGAGGATGCATTTTCTTATATTGCTGGTTACACAATTGTAAATGATGTCAGTATTCCACACGATAGTATTTTCCGACCAGCGGTGCCATACAAGGCAAGGGATGGTTTTTGTGCCATTGGACCTTGGATCATAGATGCCAAAAATATTATGGATCCAAATTCCTTTACGATAAAGGTCTATATAAACAATGAACTCCGGTTAGAAAAAAACACGTCTACTCTAGTGCGCCCAATTGCTAGATTGCTAGAAGAAATAACGGAGTTTATGACGTTAGACGTTGGGGACCTCCTACTGGTCGGAATTCCTACAGCTTCTCCTAAAGTACACGTAGGAGATCAGATCAGAATTGATATAAGCGAAATAGGATCATTAGAAAACTATATGATGGATGAGGAAGAGGGGTGTTTCCTATAAAAAGAGCTAGAGTTGCATATGGTGGTGCTATTTATAATGCAAGTGAATATGACGCTAGTCTTCAGCTTGAGGATGGTAGGATTGTGAACCAGGATGAGGTTACATGGTTAACACCCCTTAACCCGCGAACAACGTTTGCTTTAGGTCTTAACTATGCCGATCATGCTGCAGAATTAGCTTTTGATGCCCCTTCTGAACCTCTTATCTTTCTAAAGGGACCTAATACATTTGTAGGTCATAACGGGTTTACCAGACGACCATCAGATATAACTTACATGCATTACGAATGCGAGCTTGCTGTTGTAATCGGTAAAAAAGGCAGATATGTAAAAAAAGAAGACGCTTACGACTATGTGAAAGGCTATAGTATAGCAAATGATTATGCATTTAGAGATTATCTTGAGAACTATTACCGACCAAATCTTCGTGTGAAAAATAGGGATGGCTGTACTCCGCTTGGACCATGGTTAGTGGATAAGGAGGACATTTCAGATCCAATGAATCTTCCATTATATACGTATGTTAATGACAAGCTCGTTCAAAAGGGTAATACGAAGGATATGATATTTGATATTCCAACACTTATTGAATATATTAGTAGCTTTATGACCTTAAGTGAAAATGATGTCATTTTAACCGGGACACCTAAAGGCTCGGTGGATACTAAAGTGGGCGATCATATTGTGACCGAAATTGAAGGAATTGGTCGCCTAGCAAATACTATTATAGGTGATGAGACATTCATGAAGAGTTAATACGGGAGGGGAATTGATTTGCCTCATTTTATTGTAGAGTACACAGACAACTTAAAGGAAGACATTAACGTGGATCAGCTATTAAAAGATGTTCATCAAATACTTATAGCTAGAAATGATACATTCCCAATTGGAGGAATAAGGTCGAGAGCAATTGAGCTAACAAACTATCGAGTGGCTGATGGGTTAGAGGATGATGCATTTGTACATGCCACATTAAAGATTGCTGCAGGTAGGTCTGAAGAAATCAAGGCAGAAGTATGTGACGCTATATTCGAGGTTATTAAAGCTCACTTCGATGAAACGATGAATAAAAGATATTTAGCACTGTCTATGGAATTGGTTGAATTTAGTGATTCAGGAACATACAAGCAGAACAATATTCATTCTCGTTTTTAAATATCGTCATGCTTTAAATCATATATTATTTCATATATTTTCGTTTATTTTATTCAGAAAATTCGGATTTAGGAGGTAGTAATTATGGGTGCTCGAACAGGGAAGGAATACATCCAAGGTGTGAAGGATCGTCAAACAGAGGTGTGGATTCACGGAGAAAAAGTAGAGGATGTGACTACCCATCCAGCTTTTAAAAACGTGGTAGAAAGTGTAGCGGGTTTATATGATCTCCAGCATGAAAAACCAGAGAAAATGTTATACAAATCACCAACTACCGGAGATAAGGTGGGGCTTTCCTTTATCGCACCGAAAACAAAGGAAGATTTGTTTAAAAGAAGAGAAATGCATAGTGAATGGGCAGCTTTTTCGGGTGGAATGATGGGTCGTTCACCTGACTATTTAAACACGAGCATTATGGCGTTTGGAACAGCAAGTAAGTTCTTTGCACAGGAGGGCGGCGGAAGTAAGCAATTTGCTAAAAATGCAGAAGATTATTATGAATATGCGAGAGAGAACGACATCAGTCTTACGCATACACTTATTCATCCGCAGGTGAACCGATCCATGCTGACACAATCGGAACAAAAGGACCCTTTCTTATCTGCCCGTATTACTAAAAAGACGACAGATGGAATTATCATAAACGGTTGTCGCCTTCTAGCTACCTTAGGGGGAATAACGGATGAATTAGTCGTCTTTCCATCTACTATAAATCGAACTTCTGGTACAGTGGACGATCCATTTGCCTTTGCATTTGCTATTCCGAACAACACGCCAGGCTTAAAATTTCTCTCTCGCGAATCTTTTGATTATGGAAAGAGTAAATGGGACCATCCACTAGGTGCCAGATTTGATGAAAGTGATGCGATTATATCGTTCGAGGATGTGTTAGTGCCTTGGGAGAGAGTCTTTGTTTGTGAAAGCACTGATATTTGTAATCGTACGTATGCAGAAACGAATGCCGTTATCCATATGACGCATCAAGTAATCTCTAAAAACGTTGTGAAAACTGAATTTATCCTAGGTGTAGTTATTAGCATGATGGAGGCCATTGGTATCGATAAGTTCATGCATGTAAAGGAAAAGGCCAGTGAAATCATGGTGATTCTAGAGGTGATGCGCTCTCATTTATACCGAGCAGAGCATAATGCAAAGATAGACCAATATGGCAATATGACTCCAGACTTTGAGCCATTAAATGCAGCAAGAAACTGGTTTCCTAAAATGTACCAGCGTATGAATGAAATTATCAAAATTTTAGGTGCCTCTGGATTAATGGCATTGCCAACTGAAGCAGACTTTAGCAATGATGATGTAGGTTCTTTAGTACATCGCTATACTCAGGGTGCAAATATAAACGGGGAAGAACGTGTGCAGCTGTTCCGTTTAGGCTGGGATATATCCATCAGTGCATTTGGAAATCGGCAAGCTCTATATGAATATTATTTCTTTGGAGATCCGGTTCGTATGTCCAATGCTTATTATGATAGCTTCAATAAGCAACCGTATAAGGATATGGTGACTAGCTTTTTAAATAGAGCGAAAAAGGAAGCAGGCATACTTTCATAGTAAAGATTTTCATAAAGGAGTGTATCCATGCAACAGCTTAAAAATGAAATAGATAATCAGTTATTCCGAACGATAATGGGCAGCTTTGCAACTGGAGTTACGGTCATTACTACAAAAGTAGAGAACGAAGTTTATGGCATGACAGCGAATGCATTCATGTCAGTTTCTCTAGAGCCTAAGCTAGTGGCTATAAGCATAGGAGACCAAGCTAAAATGCATTCTTATATAAACTCATCTAAACGATTTGCCATCAATATTTTGGCTGCTAACCAACTGGAGCTTTCGAAGCAGTTTGCTGGGCAGTTGAATTCGAACCTGGAGGTAGCATTTGATTACTATCAGGAGCACCCTATTTTAAAGAACTCGCTTGCAGTTATCACATGTGAGTTGTTTAACCAAATAGACGCAGGCGATCATACTATTTTCATCGGAAAAGTAATAGGGGTAAAGCACGAACCAAGTGAGCCTCTCTTGTTTTTTGGAGGTAAATACCAAGAGTTAAACAAATAGCTGGAGGAAGAAAATAAAGAGTTGAAAGGAGTAGGATAAAATGGCGTATGAAGAAGAAAAGAAGAAGCTAAGAGGTTCTATTTGTCCTGTAGTTACTCCATTTACAGAAAATGGAGAAATAGATGAGGAATCCTTTAAGAACCTTATCCATTGGCAAATAGAAAGTGGGAGTCACGGTATATCTGTGACAGGTACAAGTGGGGAACCAAGCTCGTTAACGATTAATGAACGTAAAAGAGTAATGAAGCTAGCCAGTGAAACAATTGCTGGGCGAGTATTTTTTGCACCTGGTACAGGGTCAACCAACCACGAAGAAACAATGGAGCTTACTAAGTATGCAGAGGAACTAGGCGCTGATGCTGCTATGGTAATTGTTCCCTACTATAATAAACCAAATCAGGAAGCCTTATATACACACTTCAAAGTAGTTGCAGACTCTGTAAAAATCCCAATTATTATCTATAACATTCCAGGCAGATCTGCAGTAAATATGGAAGTCGGTACGATGAAGAGACTAGTTGAAGCTTGTCCAAACATTGTTGGTGTAAAGGAGGCCAATAAGGATTTTGAGCATGTCAATCGTGTCCTACTTAATTGTGGAAGAGATTTTCTTCTTTATTCAGGAATAGAGCTTCTATGTTACCCAATGCTGGCTATTGGCGGTGCAGGCTTTATTAGCGCGACGGCTAATGTAGAACCTGCTAAAGTAGCGGAGCTTTACAATGCTTGGACAGCTGGAGATGTGGAGAGGGCTCAGGATCTACATTTCGAACTAATGCCTTTGAATGATGCGTTATTTAGAGATACGAATCCTGCTCCGGCAAAGGTAGCACTTGGAATGATGGGGAAGATAAACCCTAAACTGCGACTTCCATTAGGTCCACCATCACAAGCGGTAAAGGATGAAGTGCGACAGACTTTAATAGAATTAGATATTCTGCCGAAAGAAACTGCCCAACAATTTTAATGAAAGAAGGTGATGAACATGGTGTCTTCTCATGAGTTAATGTCACTCAAGCATGAAACCCAACAAAGCATTTCCCTCTATATAAACGGTGAATTTACGTCTGCAGCTAGTGGTGCCACCTTCATCAACATGAATCCTTTTACGAACGAGCAAATCAATACAGTCTCGGAAGGCCAAAAGGAAGACATAGATAAAGCTGTTGCAGCAGCTCGTGATGCTTTTGACAATGGTCCATGGAAAACGATGAAGTTAAGTAAAAGGTTGTCTTATATTTATCGTATTGCAGACCTTATTGACGAGGAAGTAGAACGAATCGCATATTTAGAGGCTTTAGACACCGGTTTGCCAATAAGCCAAACAAGAAAAATGGTAAACCGTGCCTCTGAAAACTTTCGCTTTTATGCAAGGATGGTTGAAAGTCGTCTAGTAGGTGATGTCTATCAGGTGGACGACGAATTTGTCAATTATACGATTCATACCCCTGTAGGTGTAGCCGGCTTAATAACTCCATGGAATGCACCTTTCATGCTTGAGACATGGAAGATTGCTCCAGCCCTTGCTACAGGAAATACAGTAGTCCTAAAGCCAGCAGAGCTTTCTCCTCTATCTGCAAATCTATTAGCAGAGGTGATTCATAAGGCAGATCTACCAAAAGGAGTCTTTAATGTGGTTCACGGTATGGGAGAAGTAGCTGGTGATGCTTTAGTTAAGCACCCAGATGTACAGCTCATTTCTTTTACCGGGGAGACTACAACTGGCTCTACTATTATAAAAAATAGTGCAGACACCTTGAAGAGCTGTTCCATGGAGCTAGGCGGTAAATCTCCAATAATTGTTTTTGAGGATGCTGATTTCGAGCGAGCACTAGACGCCTGTGTATGGGGTATCTTTTCCTTTAATGGGGAACGCTGTACAGCTAATTCCCGGCTATTCGTCCAAGAAAGCATTAAAGACAGGTTTATAGATGCATTAAAGACGAGAGTTGCAAATATCAAAGTGGGAGACCCTTTAAATGACCTGACGGAGGTTGGCCCTCTAATTGACCGGGGTCACTATAACAAGGTACGTGGCTATATAGACATAGCACATAAAGAAGGTACTGAGGTAATCTCAGGACATATTCCAGCTGAATTTTCCAAAGGAAATTTTGTGCCACCAACATTAATTTTAAATGCTCATAACCAAATGCGGGTTGCTAAAGAAGAAATATTCGGCCCTGTTCTAATTGTTATGTCGTTCCAAGATGAAGAGGAAGTCATTAAGCTTGCGAATGACACTGTTTATGGGTTGGCAGGTTATGTGTGGACGAACGATATTAAACGTGGACATCGTGTAGCGCATAAAGTGGATGCAGGAATGCTATGGGTAAATGCTCAAAACGTTCGAGATCTTAGAACTCCTTTTGGAGGGACGAAGTATTCTGGTATAGGCAGAGAAGGTGGGCATTACAGCTTTGATTTTTATACGGAGCATAAAATTATTCACGTATCCATTGAGAATCATCATATCCAGCAATTTGGAAAACAATAGAAAGGGGGAGAAGGCTATTGGATTTTTCCATTATACGTATCGCTCGCACAGTACTACATGTTAAGGATTTAGAGCTATCTCGTAAATTCTATGTAGATGGATTGGGGATGATAGAAACCGAGAGAGATGATAGGCATGTCTATCTAAGGGGACTAGAAGAACATTGTCATCACAGTCTATTACTAAAAAAAGCCGAGAAATCAGTTGTGGAAGTGCTAAGTTACAAGGTGATGAAGGAAGAAGATTTAGAGCACATTGAAAAATTATTTATTGCTAAAGGACTTAAAACGAAGTGGAGTCCTAAAGGAAATCAGTATGCTATCGGTAGAACGCTTAGAGTTCACGACATTTCGGGTATTCCGCTAGAATTTTTTGCAGAAATGCCTACCGTGGATCGGATGCTTCAAAAATACGATCTATATCGCGGAGCAAAAATTCAGCGAATAGACCACGTCAATTGTGCTGTACCAAATGTGCAAAAAGCCTATGATTTTTATGTAAACAGTTTAGGATTTTCTTGTTCCGAATACACAGAAACGGAAGAAGGTGACTTATGGGCTGCCTGGTTATTCCGAAAGCCTACAGTTCATGATCAAGCGTTCATGAGTGGGCCAGGACCTAAGCTCCATCATTTTGCGTATACTTTATCTGACCGGCTGAGCGTGCTCGACTGCTGTGATGTGTTGGCTAGTATGGGTTATGCGGATTGTATCGAGCGCGGACCAGGTCGACATGGATTATCTAACGCATTCTTTCTATATTTAAGAGATCCAGATGGTCATCGTATAGAATTATATACCGGAGACTATTTGACTTGCGACCCAGATATGAAGCCTAAGCGTTGGGATTTAAATGATCCTCTACGTCAAACATTCTGGGGGCATCAGGCACCAGACAAATGGTTCAATGAAACTAGCACATTTATTGATATTGAGACCGGCGAAGAAATAAATAGCGAAGAGCCAAAGCTTGAGCAACGAAAACCGAAAATTTTAGTATAAATATGGATTCATCTGAGATTAGTGCAGATGTGAATTTTTAGACTGTAGACAGACACCCTGAATATTGGTGTTTGCCTATAGTCTATTTTCTATTAAAATAAAGATAAAGTTAGAAATGTTGAATTTCACTGCAAACGGACCCTTACCGTGGGAAGCTTCAATCGCTGCGAATAGTTCAAGGTCTTTAGCTCCGGCTATTTGCGTTGGAGATGCTTACCATAAGAGTTGGTTCCAAAAGACTTTCTGGTCACGCAAACGGGATGCAGTGTTAATCTCACATTTATTTGAGTAAGGAGGGAGAAAGGCTTTGAATGAGAAATTAATAAGAGTTGGAACTATTTATATCCCAGTTTCAAATGTTTCTCTCGCTAGCGATTGGTACCAGCAGCAACTCGGCGCTGTCGAGAATTATAAGGACGAGGAAAAGGCGATTTTGGACCTAGCCAATCAAAGTGTCTTTTTGATTAAAAGTAAAAAAGAAGAAAGTCTGAACTTTAAAGATTTCCATGGGAGAGAGCATTTTGTTTTAACATTTGAAGTAGATGGGATAGATAATCTTCTATTATTACACAAAGAATTCAAAGAAAAAGGATTGCGGGTAGGGGAAATAGAAGATAGAGGACATGCTGGTAGAAATTTTGTATTTCAGGATCTTGATGAAAACAAATTTGATGTATGGAGCGAATTAAGCCCTTCTTTTAAAAAATAATAGGAACTGATAATTAAGAGACTACCTATGTCTCTTTTTTATTTTGTTTAACTGGTTTATTTTTCGATAAACAAGTGATAAATAGGTTTTAAGGTGATATATCAGGGAATTACAAATAAGGAATGCACTATTTCGAAGGAGGATTTCATAATGGCAGAAGAAAAAGAAATGAGAAATGGTTCAACCGAAAGTAACCAAGGAAAAGAGACGCTTACAACTCGACAAGGTCATCCTGTAACGGATAACCAAAATATTCGAACTGTAGGAAATCGCGGTCCTGCTACTCTTGAAAACTATCATTTCATTGAAAAAATTTCACACTTTGACCGAGAAGAAGTTCCTGAGCGAGTAGTTCATGCTCGTGGAGCTGGTGCTTTTGGCTATTTTGAAACTTACGGAAAAGTAGGGGACGAGCCCGTAGAAAAGTATACTCGTGCAAAAGTATTTTCAGGTGCTGGAAAACAAACACCTTTGATGGTGCGCTTTTCAACAGTTGCAGGTTCTAAGGATTCTCCAGAGACTGCTCGTGATCCACGAGGTTTTGCAGTTAAAATGTATACGGAAGATGGTAACTGGGACTTAGTAGGAAACAACTTAAAAATATTTTTTATTCGTGATGCGATGAAATTTCCAGATATGATTCATGCATTTAAGGCAGACCCTGCTTCTAATATCCCTAACCCAGAGCGTATGTTTGACTTTGTTTCTAAATCACCTGAAGCGACACATATGATTACTTTCCTATTCTCCCCATGGGGAATTCCGGCTACATATCGCCATATGCAGGGATCTGGTGTAAATACGTATAAGTGGGTAAATGATAAAGGCGAAGCAGTATTAGTAAAATATCATTGGGAACCAAAGCAAGGTATTCGCAACCTAACTCAAGATGAAGCTGATGCCATTCAGGCAAAAAATGTTGCTCATGCCACACAGGACTTATATGAATCCATTGAGCGAGGAGAATATCCAGAGTGGGAGTTATTTGTTCAAATTATGAGCGATGATGAGCATCCTGAGTTAGATTTTGACCCATTAGACGATACAAAGCTATGGCCACCTGAACAATTCCCGTTCCTACCAGTAGGTAAGATGGTATTAAACCGTAATCCGGTCGATTACCACGCTGAAATAGAGCAGGCTGCATTTGGTACAGGCGTATTAGTAGATGGATTAGACTTTTCAGATGATAAAATGCTTCAAGGTCGTACTTTTTCTTATTCTGATACACAACGTTACCGCGTAGGAGCAAACTATTTGAAGCTTCCAGTTAATGCGCCTAAGGTTCCTGTAAGAACAAATCAGCATCGTGGTCAAATGGATGTGCATAGACCAGAGGAAGCTGGTGGAAATCCACATATCAATTATGAACCATCCATGATAGGTGGATTGCAGGAAGCAGAAAAAACGGAACGAATTAAGCACGAGCCACAATATAATGCTAAGGCTACAAGTGCACCAATAGATCGAGAGAATAACTATGGACAAGCAGGCGAGACTTATCGTAGCTTTGAAGATTGGGAGCGCGATGAATTGATAAACAACCTGTCTACCGCACTTTCGATTTGTGATCCTCGTATCCAAGAGGCTATGGTCTACCACTTTACACAGGCAGACGAAGATTATGGTCGTCGTGTAAAAGAAGGTATCGAGATGAAGATGAAAGAAATGGAAGACTTAAAAAAACAACAAAAACAAGAGAGCTCTCCGGGTGCTAATGCTGCTGCGGATAAAGCAGAAGATGTTGGTCGAGAATCTAAACCTTACTAAGAATTTCAAACCCCTTCACTTAAATGAAGGGGTTCTTTATTTCAATTATCAAAAGGAGTGTATATAAATGAAAGTAATAGTAGTAGGAGCGAATGGTCAGATTGGTAAACAGGTCGTGGAAAAATTACAAGATCATAGTGATCATACGGTGACAGCAGTAGTTCGAAAACAGGAGCAGGTTAATGATTTTAAAGAAAAAGGGATAGAAGCAGTATTACTTGATTTAGAGGGTAAGGTAGACTTATTAACCGAAGCATTTACTGGAGCTGATGCAATCATTTTCGCAGCAGGCTCAGGAGGACATACAGGTCCTGATAAGACATTACTGATTGACTTAGACGGAGCAGTAAAAACAATGGAGGCTGCTGAAGATGCAGGTGTAGAACGTTATATCCTGGTAAGTGCTTATGACGCTGACAAACGAGAAAACTGGAATGCTGAAATGAGACCTTATTATGTTGCTAAGCACTATGCAGATCGAATGCTCGAGCAAAGTAAACTAAACTATACAATCGTCCGACCTGGCGGCTTAATAAATGAAAAAGCATTAGGAAAAGTGACAGTTGGGGTAGATGCAGAGCCGAGTACAATTACTCGCGAGGATGTAGCGGAGATACTGGTAGCATCTTTAGAAGAATCAGGCACCTATCAAAAAAGTTTTAATGTCGTGAATGGGACACGATCCATTAAAGAAGCTATTAAGAATATATAGTAATAATATATATATTAAACGGACTCCATATTGTGGAGTCTTTTTTTATAGGACTTTTCTTATTCTCTTAAGTTATTAATTAAAACTACTCGGTAAGGCAAACAGCCTTAGTTAATAACTGTATATCATAGAGAATTTCTTGTTTAAAAGCGTCATTTTCACATCTATAGTAATCATCCACTAGTCTAACTAGTTCTATATAAATGAGGTTCATTATAAAAGCCTCCTTCTTCATTAGTCAAAAGTATCTATTCTATTATACCTACTTTTAAGTGGTCATAAACATTTATTTTTGAATATTTACAAGGGAAGAAAAGAAATCATTGACTAACCACTTAAATGAATCATAAAGCTGTCGGACGTTTGGGGAAAAATGCATACTTTAGTGATTGCCTGCACTTTAAAAATGGAATTAAACGGTTTTATTTACAGTCCTCTTACTAGTTTAGAATAAACCGTTATTAACATATCCATTAATTGATTGAAGTTCGAAAGGTTATTGTATAAGGTCGTATAAATACTGTATACGTTCATCGGACGAGTACCATCTCATCTTGTAAAGAAGGGGAGTTAATATATCATATATTATTAATACCTGCATTGAAATAAAAGGGATATAATGTTAAATTATAATAGTGTGAATATTTTGTATTTTAGGGGGTTGATTTTATGAATGAAGATTGTTTTAAAGGTGAAGGGGAAAAAGGGTTGTCTAGTAGGTCTTAATTGTTTCCCCATACCTGTTTTTCTTAAAGAAGAATAAGCATTCTCTATCAAGTAAGGCAAAACACAAGACCACTATTGATAAGGGAACATTACTGGCAAAGAGAAAGTGAAGGTCAAAACCTGACGTATTAACTAATAAGGAGAAAAACCATGAATATAGAGAGTTTCCACACTGTGCTGATTAAGCACTTAGATTTAATGCAAAATAAAGATATTATTCCTTTTCTACAAACTATTTCTGAACAAGAAGATATAAGTGTAATAATGCCTAACGGTCGCTTGATTAGCGGGTATAAAGATGTCGCTGAATTTAATAAAGATTGGTTTGGATAGCGACTGGAGTTTAAGTTATCAAATTATTAAAGAAGAATGTACAGACGAGATGGGCTACGCTGTTGTGGAGATTGAGTATAAGGACGTGGATCAGAATGGGAATCCATATGACAAAATTTATTACCTTACATTAATATTTAAAAAAAATAATGAAAAATGGTTACTAGTACATGATCAGAATACATTTACTTGAAATATTAATTGCTTAAGAAGAAGCTGTTTTATACGAAAGCAAAGAGGTGAATCTTTGGATAGAATTGATAAACGGAATCGATTGAGCGAGGAAGTCTTTACGTATAGAATTACGAAAGATAAAAAAGTATTTATCTCTTTTCAAGGAAGACATGTTACCACGCTCGTAGGAAAAGCTAGCGAAAAATTTTTGAGCAAGATCCATTCTGCAGACTTCAAGGAAGCACAATTGCTAATGGCCAAAGCGACAGGAAATTTTAAGCATGGAAATGAAAAGGATAACAAATAATTTAAGTTCAGTTGATAATAAACAGCTTATTGATTTTAAAATCATAAGCTCAGACTGTAGACAAACTCCAAAAATTTTGGAGTTTGCCTACAGTCTTTTTTCTTTTAAAATAGAAGTAACGCGAGGAAGAGT